>JBDSRC010000085.1:0-3138 GCA_039929505.1 Gemmatimonadaceae bacterium | reverse complement strand
CCGCATCTTCGAGCTGTTCGAGCGATACCTGCCCACGGCGGCGACAGGCCGATGAGCGCTCGCGTTCGTGCGTCGCTCTCGCGGTGGGCGGCCATCCTTCGGGCGGTGGCTGGTGTGCCGGATTACGCGCGGTATCTGGCGCACATGCGTGCCGCTCACCCCCGCGACCGGATCATGACCGAGACGGAGTTCAATCGTTCGCGATTGGTCGCCCGCTATGACTCGGTCGGCTCGAGGTGTTGCTAGCCCATCGAGTCTCGATAAATCTACGGCTGACTCTTCCTGAGCACGCAGGGTCACGACAGTTGACGACGAGGGCGCTGCGATGCAGTTTACGCGGCATAAAAGCCTTTCCGACAAATTCCGATACACGCGTGCCATGCCTTCCATCCGAAATGCGCCACCTGGTGCGGGGTCCGCCTCGATCACGCTTGGTCTCCTCCTCGGTCTCGCCGCGACATTGGGGGCAGACGATTTCTGGCTCGTACCGAACGCTTTTCAGCTTGCCCCCGGGGACGCCACCGAAGTTCTCGGACAGACGAGCAGCCGGTTCCCCACCAGCAAGTCGGCGGTCGCTCCCGATCGCGTGGTGGCTGCACGTCTGCTCTCGCAGACTGGTGAGGAGCGCATTTCCGATCTATCGATTTCCGGAAAGTCGCTGCGATTGAGCATACGCCCGAACACGCCAGGCCAGTACGTGGTTGCGGCGAGCCTGCATCCGCGATCGGTGCGCGAATCCGCCGAGAGCTTCCGCAGATACCTGGACCTCGAAGGCGCGGCGCCTGCTCGCGCGCGAATCGAGCGGGACGGGTTGTTGGCGGGGCGGGACAGTCTCACTCGACGCTACGCGAAATACGCCAAGACACTGGTGCAGGTCGGCGGCGGAGGAGGGCGAGCGTTCGGTCGCGTAGCGGGCCATACGCTGGAGTTCGTCCTCGATAGCGATCCGGCAACGCTCACCCTCGGTGAACGCTTGCCGGTGAGGCTGTTGTTCAACGGCCGGCCGGCGGCGGGGGTGCGGGTCCACGCGGGGGCTGTCGAGCCGACCGAAGCTGCCCGGGCCGGCGAGCCGATCGAAGTTGTGAAAGAAATGGAGCTCGTCACGGATCCTGCCGGCGCGCTTCGCGTGCCCATCACGGGTTCCGGATTATGGAATGTGCGCACGATCCACATCGTCCAGGCAGCGCCGGCATCGGGGGCGGATTGGGACGCGCATTGGGCAACTTTCGTCTTTCACGTACCGGGAGCCGCGGGATCGACGAATCGGTTGAAGGAGAATGATTCATCGACCGTGGCGAATCTGGTGAGTGCCTATCATCGCGCCCTCAGCACGGGCGACAGTGCCGCCGCTCTGGCGCTGCTCGCACCCGATGCCGTGATTCTCGAATCCGGGGGAATGGAATCGCGAGAGGAGTATCGCTCGCATCATTTGCCGGGTGACATACAGTTCGCAAAGACAGTCGCCTCCGTTCAGGGTCCTTTGCGCGTCAAGGTGGTTGGAGACGTCGCGTGGGCGACTTCGACCAGCGTCAGTCAGGGCCGGTTCAATGGCAGAGATATCAATTCCGTCGGAGCTGAGCTAATGGTGCTGACCCGGACAGCCGCAGGCTGGAGAATCAACGCGATTCACTGGTCCTCGAGGGCCCGGCGGCCGTGAGCCCCTATTGCCTGGTCATGTCCATAGGCGTCGGCGTGGCGACGAGCACGGCAGTCACGAGCAGGACCAGAACCGCAACACCAACCTCGATGGTCGCCGAGCGCCTGATGTTCTTGATGCCGTCGGAGCTTCCCAGCCGCGGCTTGACGTAGAGAAAATTGTAGGCTCCAGTCGCGGTCACGATTCCGAGAATCGCAAGCTTGACCAGCAGCGTCCTGCCGTACTGCGTCTGCCAGAGAGCCGGAATCGCTCCGAGGTGGAGCCATCCCGCAAACACGCCCGCTGTTGCTGTGAGACCGGCGAAGGCCAGCGCCGTTGGACTGAACGCGTTGACGAGATCGGCAACGGCAGGACCGCGAGCATCCTTCTCGAGTCGCATTGCGGCCGGGATGCCCGCGACGAGGAGGATGAGCAGGCTTCCAAGCCAGCCGGAAGCGCCGACGATGTGAAGGCCGTCTGCGAGAATCGCCAGAGGCCGGAGCGTTGGAGCCGACGCCGCGTGCCCGGACAGCGCGGGCGCGAACGCGCCGAGGACGGCGCTGACGGTCGCGATGCGCCATCCTTGCCTGGAACCCCGGCGTGCAGCGGAGAATCCAGCGATCGCCCCAAAGGTGGCAAGCGCCTGGAGGAGCCAGCCCCAACCCCAGGTCGTTTGCCCGATCATCGCCCACATCAGCGCCGGAGCAAACCCGGCGCCGGGAGCGTGCATGGCGTACGACTGAGCGAGAAGCCGCACCACCACGACCAGAGCGAGCGCAAGCGCGGCGTAGAATCCAATGTTTGCCGCCTGCTGGCTGGCCGGACGCAGCATCGGTGAATCCGGACGCTGCTTCTTCCGCAGGAACCCGAGCACAAAAAGGTGGAACGCGATGGCGCCGGTGAGAATCAGGATTGCCGCGAACTGGAGCCACCGGATCAAAACGTAAAGCGGAGATTCCGCGTTGAATCCGCCCGCGTCAGGAAACGTCTCGGGGTCATGGTGCACTTCCGGGCCCCCGGGTCCGGCGGCAGGAGCCGCCACCGGCGGAGTCACCAGCCCGCTCGCATCAGCAGCGATCGAAAACGTGTACGTCCCCCTCACGGGATGCCCGTCAGCGCCGGCGACTTGCCACGTCACGGTATAGAGCCCGGCGACGAGAGACGCATCGAGTGGCGCGACGACGGCCCGCTTGTCGCTTCCCCCAAACGACGGCGTTCCCAAGCGAATCACACCACCGGGTCCTCGGAGCTCGACTCGGGTGAATGCCAGCTCCGCCGCTTCCGTAAATACGAGACGAATCTCGGTCGGCGCGGTATTGAGCGTCGCGCCCTTGGCGGGTACCGAGCTCTTCAAACCTCCGTGAGCAAAGGCTAGGGACGGAGCCGATAGCAGGCACGCCGCCACCAGCCCCGCGAGCTTGCGGACCATCTACATCTTCATCTTCGAGTGATCCATCCCGGCCATCGGATCCTTTTTCGGCGGAGGCTTCTTGGCGACCGGC
>JBDSRC010000084.1:0-6296 GCA_039929505.1 Gemmatimonadaceae bacterium | reverse complement strand
TTCAACGGCGCCTGGCAGTATCGCTGGCTCGACCGGTTCCTGTCCGGCGGCCTCAGAACATCTCACCACGCGCAGCGCGATGGCTCCACCAACACCTCGGTGTCGTGGAACCACGCGCAGAGCTTCTCGCAGTCGACGAGCCTCAACACCAACATCAACTACATGACGAACACCACGGTGCAGCGAACGACCACGTTCGACCCGCGCCAGGTGCTCGCCACGATCCGCTCCAATGCCAACTATCAGACACAGTTCGGCCAAACGAGACTGAGCGTCGGCGGGAGCCGCACTCAGTACCCGGGCCGCAAGCAGGTCAGTCAATCGCTCCCGAACCTGAGCATCAGCTCGCCAACGATAGCTGTCACCCCATGGTTCGACTGGACTCCGTCGTTCGATTTGCAGAACAGCCAGGAGCTCCACATCGACCAGCAGGGCGAGTTCGCTTACCAGTACTTCAACGGGCTCGATGGGACGCCTGACAGCGTGCTGCGAAACCGCAGCCTCCGCATCAGCTCGGCGAACTTCAGCACCCCAATCAAGATCGGCGGCTTCAGTCTCACCACCACCTTCCGCGCATCCGACACCGACCAGAATTATCCATCGACGGTGGTGTTTGTGGACCCGGCGGATACGTCGAAGCGAATTAACCGGGTCTTCGAGCGAACGTTCAAGACCGAGTTCGATTGGAGAAGTAACTTCAGCCTGCCAAGCATCGGGCAGGGCTCGCTCAACCTGGTGCCGTCGTTGTCCTTCGAGAATGTGGACCCGGGGCCCTACTGGGTTCGGACGCAGCTGAGCGGCGGGCGGTTCGTCCATCAGTCGAAGCGGGCGCGCGCGGGACTGAGCGCATCTCCTACCCTCTTCGCGCTCTTTCCCGGATTTGGTTCCGTATCACGCTTCAGACACGCCATCACCCCCGGCCTCAGCTACTCTTACGCGCCGAAGGGAAATGTCAGCGCGGAATACCTTCGCGCACGCAATGACGACCCGGCCCGATATCTGGGCGCAAACGCGCAGAATGTCGTGAGCCTGAGCCTGTCTCACGTGTTGGAAGCAAAGCTCAGGATGCGCGATACGTCGAGTACCGTCGAACCGAAAAAGATCAAAGTGCTGGCGATGAATTTCAGCTCACTCGGCTACGATTTCGAGCGCGCGCGCCAGACCGGCCGCTCCGGCTTTGCGACCGATCAATTCTCCTACGACTTGACCACCGATCTGCTCCCGAGCTTCCGCGGATCGGTCGGCTACTCGCTTTACGAGGGCAGCATTCTCAGCGACAGCGCGCGCTTCAAGCCGTATCGCGAGAGAATCGATGCGTCCTTCACCGTGAACAGCCAGTCCGGGATTTTTGCCGCGCTCAACCGGGTGTTCGGACGCGCCGTGCCGCAGGGAGAGCCGTCGATGGAGCGCGTTGGCCCTTCCGCCGACGACGCACAGGCTAACGCCGTGGCTTCTACTCCATCCGCGGGCGCCAATGTTCGCAACAGGCAGCCCGGGGTTCCAGCGACCCAGGGGTGGCAGGCGCAGTTCACCTTCAGCTCGCAGCGCCAGCGCCCCCCGACCGGCTCCGGAATCGTGATCGAGAATGATCCAGCGCGGCAATGCGAACCGTTTCTGATCAACCCGATTCAATACGACGCCTGCATCGAAGAGCAGAGCCTGCGGCCTACGGGTGGAGTTCCTTATCCGGGCACCACGGCCGGCGGCGCCTTCATCCGCACGCCCAGCCGGGACAATTTGCAGTCCCAGATGAGCTTCAATATCACGCCCATGTGGTCGGGGTCGTGGGGAACCAACTACGATTTCGCCGCTCGCAAGTTCGGAAGCCATGCGGTGACGCTCCAACGCAAGCTCCACGACTGGAACGCGGTTTTCTCGTTCAATCAGGCAGCCAACGGCAACTTCGCTTTCAGCTTCTTCATTGCCCTCAATGCTCAGCCCGACCTAAAATTCAATTATGACAAGCAGACTTATCGGCCCGTAACGCGCTGACCTTGAAGAAGCGCCTCAACATCACCAACGGTGAAAGCGCTGTCGCGAAGCTACGCGAGGCCGGGATCAGGGGAGAGATCATTCCCTGGCAGGACGTGCTGCACGAGGGACCGGTGAACGCTTCGCTCTCACTCTCCGACCTGAGTGAGCTGAGAGCGCTCTTCATCTCGGAAAGGGGCTGGGATGACTTCGCCCACGTCAGCGGAGACTTTGCGCACCGCGACAGAACCCTGACGAAGCTGGATCGTTTCGACGAGATCGTGCTCTGGTTCGAGGACGACCTCTACGACCAGCTTCAACTGCTGCAGCTCCTCGATTTCTTCTCGCGCGCAGGCGAGGCTAAAGCCAGACTCTCGACGATAGTGATCAAGGGGTACCTGGCGTCGCTCGCGCCGGCTGCGCTCGCTGCGCTCGAGCCAAAGCGAGTTGCTCTTACTGACGCGCAGCTCGACCTCGGCAAGCGCGCGTGGGCAGCGTTCGGTTCGACGGACCCGAGCGCTATCGTGCGTATCATCGAGGCTGACACATCGGCGTTGCCATTCCTCGCGGCGGCGCTGACGCGGCACCTCGAAGAATTCCCGAGCTCCGAGCATGGCCTGTCGCGCTCGGAACGAGAAGCTCTCGCCGCGATCGAGGCGGGCCACTCGACTCCGGTCGCCGCTTTTCTCGAGGTGGCAAAGCAGCAGCAGTGCGTATTCCTCGGTGACATTGTGTTCTACTGGTACCTGGAGCGACTGAGCGACAGCGATACCCCGTTGGTTACGTGGAAAGATGGCGCGCGCGTGGTCGCGCCCCGTGGCAAAGAGGATTCGCGTGAGTTCGTGACCGGCGAGCTCGCGGTGACGGATCTCGGACGCCAGGTACTCGCGGGAAAGCAGGACTGGCAGCGCGTCAACAAGAATCGGCGCTGGCTTGGTGGCGTCGAGGTCAGACCGGGTCCCGGCGGATGGCGCTGGGACGCGGAGGCGAAGCAGCTGGTGCACGCCGGCACGCCAGGCGCGCAGCGAAAAGCCCCGCCACCGCCGGGCGGCGGACCCTGACCGAGACAAGGTGACAAGCAAACTTCTCATCGATGGAGACACACTCACCGTCGATGATGCGTATTCGGTCGCGGTAGAGCGGCGCCGGGTCGGGCTCTCTGCTCCCGCGCGCGAGCGCATGCTGCGCACGCGCAAAATCGTCGACGACATTGTGGCGAGCAACGCCGTCGTCTATGGCGTGACGACCGGCTTCGGCAAGCTCTCGGAGGTCGCGATTCCTCGAGACCGCCTCGCTGAGCTGCAGGTGAATCTCGTGCGCAGCCACGCTTGTGGAGTGGGTGACCGCCTTCCCGAGCGCGAGGTGCGCGCGACGATGCTCCTGCGCGCAAATGTCATCGCCAAGGGGCACTCAGGTGCGCGGCCCGAGCTGGTCGACTTGCTGCTCGCACTGCTGAACGCGGATGTCTACTCGCCGATTCCCGAGCAGGGCAGCGTCGGCGCGAGCGGCGACCTCGCTCCGCTCGCACACCTCGCGCTTGGACTCATCGGCGAAGGCACGCTTCTCAAGGGAGACCGCGAGGTGCCCGCGGCGGATCTGCTCCGCGAGCTCGGTCTCAAGCCGGTGGTGCTGGCTCCGAAGGAAGGGATCACGCTCATCAACGGCACCCAGGTACACACTGCGGTGGCGCTCATCGCGCTGGTGCACGCGAAGGCAGCGTGGCGGACCGCTCATGTCGCCGGTGCGATGTCGCTCGAAGCCCTGCTCGGCACGCCGAGCGCTTTCGACGAGCGCATTCATCTCGCGCGTGGCCAGCACGGACAGGTTCGCTCCGCGGCGCTGCTCAGGGATTTGCTTGCCGACAGCGAGCTCCGCGAATCGCACCGACACAACGACCCGCGCGTCCAGGATCCATACTCGCTGCGCTGCATGCCGCAGGTGCACGGACCGGTTCTCGACGCGCTCGAGTGGATCGAGCAGGCTGTCTCGCGCGAGCTGAATGCGGCGACCGACAATCCGCTCGTCTTCGAGAACGGCGAAACTCTGAGCGGCGGGAATTTTCACGGGCTGGTGGTAGCCGCCGCGCTCGACCTGCTCGCCATCGTCCTTACTCACCTCGCGACGATGGCCGAGCGACGCATCGATCGGCTCGTCAACCCCGATCTCAACCAGGGAATGCCGCCGTTTCTCAGCCCCGACGCGGGGGTCAACTCAGGGTTCATGATCGCGCAGGTGACAGCGGCCGCGTTGGCGAGCGAGTGCAAGGTGCTGTCGCATCCCGCGAGCGTGGACACCATCCCGACCGATGGGAATAAGGAAGATGTCGTTCCGATGGCGATGGGCGCCGCATGGAAAGCGCGTCGGGTTCTGCGCAATGTGGAGAACATCCTCGCCATCGAGCTGATGTGCGGCGCGCAGGGAATCGACTTCAGGAAGCCGCTCACTCCTGGACGCGGCGTGCGAGCGGCTCACGCGCGCGTGCGCGAGCTGGTGCCCCGGCTCGAGAAAGACCGCGTCCTGAGTTCCGACATTCAGACGCTCATGACCGCCGTCGCTGCCCGGCGCTTCGCCGATATCGGAACCGCGGTTTGAGTCAGCTTCAGACGGAGTCCGGATCGCGACCGGATTCAACCGTTGCCCGGGGTCCGATTCGAGCGCCGCGCGGGAGCAGGATTTCCTGCCGCGGGTGGCAGCAGGAAGCCGCGCTGCGAATGCTGATGAACAACCTCGATCCCGACGTAGCGGAGCGTCCGGACGATCTCGTCGTGTACGGCGGGACGGGAAAAGCCGCGCGAAACTGGGATTGCTACGACGCGATCGTCCGCGAGCTGCGAGCTCTCGGCCCCGACCAGACGCTGCTGGTACAAAGTGGGAAGCCCGTCGGCGTGTTCCAGACGCACGAGAGCGCGCCGCGCGTGCTCATTGCGAACAGCAACCTCGTCGGACGGTGGGCGACGTGGGATCACTTTCGCGATCTGGAACGACGCGGCCTGATGATGTACGGCCAGATGACCGCCGGCTCCTGGATATACATCGGCTCGCAGGGAATCGTGCAGGGGACCTACGAGACGCTCGGCTCCGTCGCGCGGCGCCATTTCGGTGGATCGCTCAAGGGCCGGTTCGTGCTAACCGCCGGACTGGGTGGAATGGGCGGCGCGCAGCCGCTCGCGGCGACGATGCAGGGCGCTGCGGCGCTGATCGTGGAAGTGGACGAGTCTCGCATCGACAAGCGGCTCTCGACGCGGTACCTCGACCGCAAAGCCGGGAATCTCGATGAGGCGCTCGAGATAATTGCGCGCGCGGTGCGCTCGGGGCAGGCAGTTTCCGTCGGGCTCCTGGGAAACGCCGCCGATGTCCTGCCCGCGATGGTCAAGCGTGGCGCAATTCCGGACGTGCTCACCGATCAGACGAGCGCGCACGACATGCTCGAGGGGTACGTCCCAGCCGGGATGCCGTTGGCCGAAGCACTCGATCTGCGACGAACGAATCCAGACGAGTACGTCCGGCGCTCGACGGCATCGGCGGTCCGGCACGTCGCCGCGATGCTGGAGATGCAGAAGCGCGGAGCGGTCACCTTCGATTACGGCAACAACATCCGGACGGTGGCGCTCGATGCCGGGTTGGAAAAAGCATTCGACATCCCGGGGTTCGTCCCCGAATACATCAGGCCGCTCTTCTGCGAGGGGAAGGGTCCGTTCCGCTGGGTCGCGCTGTCAGGCGACCCGAAGGACATTGCGCGCACCGATGCGCTCGCGCTGGAGCTGTTTCCAGACGACGACCATCTGCGTCGCTGGATTTCGCTGGCCCAGGAAAAGATCGAGTTCCAGGGACTACCGGCTCGCATCTGCTGGTTCGGGCAGTCCGACCGCGCGAAGTTCGGCGTCGCTATCAACGATCTCGTGGCCTGCGGCGAGATCTCCGCGCCGATCGTGATCGGTCGAGACCACCTCGACACCGGCAGCGTCGCATCGCCGTTCCGCGAAACAGAAGGCATGCGCGATGGAACTGACGCAGTGGCTGACTGGCCGATTCTCAACGCGATGCTCAACGTCGCGAGCGGTGCGACGTGGGTCTCGTTTCACCACGGCGGCGGCGTCGGCATTGGGAACTCCCTGCATGCCGGCCAGGTGATCGTTGCCGATGGAACGCCGGAGATGCGAGTCCGGCTCGAGCGCGTTCTCACGAACGACCCCGGTACCGGTGTCGCCCGCCACGCCGATGCTGGTTACGAGGAAGCAATCTCCACCGCGCGCGCCCACGGACTTCATTTACCGATGGGCTGAGATGCTGACCGCCGAGTTCAAGCCGTGGCACGTGCCCCTGTT
>JBDSRC010000083.1:0-4345 GCA_039929505.1 Gemmatimonadaceae bacterium | reverse complement strand
TCTCGGCACCTGTCCAACCACGTCACAACTAATCGGACCGCATGCGAAAATTTGGTTGCTTTCTGGTCATCCTGCTGCTGCTCGGAGCGGTGTGGTTCTGGTACGCTCGGGTCGAAACCCCGGCCGGCGGGACGACAGCCACCGCTACGCGAGCGGCAAGACTCTGGCAGCCGCTGAGTCAGGCTGACGCCGAGCGCGGTCGCTCGGCGCTGCAGTCGCTCAGTCAGCCGTCGGGACCGGTGTTCGCGAATCTCACCGCAGCCGAAGCCGCGTCCTACATCTTCCTGATTGTCGCGAAGCAGCTCCCCCCATCTCTGAAAAACGCGGAGGCCGCTGTCATCGGCAGCCGTCTGTACGTGCGCTCCGAGGTCGAGCTCAAGGAGCTCGGCGGGTCGGGCGCGCTCGGGGCATTGGGCGCTTTGCTCGGCGACAAGGACAGCGTCACCCTCGGCGGCACGATCAACATGCTGGGGCCCGGGCGCGGCGAGTTTCTGATTCAGGAAGTGAAAATCGGACGCCTTGAGCTTCCCTCGGCGCTCATTCCACGGATCATAACCCGGATCAGGACAGGCAGTCAGACGACAGGGGTTTCCAGCAACGGCCTGCCAATGGCGATGCCCGAATACATTTCGGACGTGCGGATAACCGACGGCAAGATCACGATCTACAAAACGACCACGTGACCCGACGGGTCCTCGTCATTGACGACGAGCAGGGAATCCGCGCCGCCCTCGGGCAGCTGCTGGAGTACGAGGGCTACGAGGTCCGCACGATCGCCAATGCCGCGGACGGGATAGCGGAGTACCAGAAATGGCGTCCCCATCTCGTATTCCTCGATGTGAAGATGGCCGGGATGGACGGGATGGAGGCGCTGAAGCGGCTGCGTGAGATCGATCCGGCCGCGACGGTGGTGATGATCAGCGGTCACGCCACGATCCGCACTGCCGTCGAGGCGACTCAGCTGGGCGCTTACGAGATCCTCGAGAAGCCGCTCGACACCGACCGGATCCTGGTCATGCTCAGGAACGCTCTCTCGCATCTGGATTTGCAAGAGGAGAACGCACGTCTCAAGCAATCGATCGACGCGCCGTACGAGATCGTCGGCAAGACACCGGTGATGCGCGCGCTGATGGACAAGATCGAAAAGGTCGCCACAACGCCCGCGCGCGTGCTCATCACCGGCGAGAACGGCACGGGGAAGGAGCTGGTGGCGCGTGCGCTCCACCGTATGTCACCGCGGGCGGCCAAGCCGTTCGTCGAGGTCAACTGCGCAGCGATCCCCGGCGAGCTGATCGAGAGCGAGCTTTTCGGACACATGAAGGGATCCTTCACCGGCGCGATTGCCGATCGCGCCGGCAAGTTCGAGCAGGCCAACAAGGGGACGCTCTTTCTCGACGAGATCGGGGACATGAGTCTCGCGGCGCAGGCGAAGGTGCTCCGGGTGCTTCAGGACAACGTGATCACGAGGATCGGGGGAGCGAAGCCCATCTCCGTCGACGTCAGGGTGATCGCCGCAACGAACAAGACGCTCGAGAATGAGATCGCCGGCGGAAAGTTTCGCGAAGATCTCTATTATCGGCTGAATGTCGTGCCCATTCACGTTCCGTCGATCAGGGACCGCAGAGACGACATTCCAATGCTCGCGCGGTATTTCGCCGCGACCTTGTCCGCACGGGAGGGGATCCCGCCGCGTACCTTTACTCAGGACGCGCTGGAGAGGCTCAGCACGCTCGATTGGCCGGGTAATGTGCGCGAGCTGCGCAACACGGTGGAGCGTCTCCTCATTCTGGCTTCCGATCCCGAGATCTCGGCCCGCGACATCGACAGGTTGGCCGGTCAGCGCGCTCTGGACGACGCCGGATTGGCCTCGCTCACGCAGTGCCGCACCTTCGAAGAGTTCAAGGACGCCGCGGAGCGCGCGTTCCTTCTCAACAAGCTGCGCGAATTCGACTGGAACGTCTCGGAGACCGCGCGAGCCGTCGAAATGCCGAGGTCGAACCTCTACAAGAAGATCGAGCGGTATTCGCTGTCGCGGGAGCACATGTGAAAAAGTTCAGCAACCATATCGGTGGAAAGTGGATCGCTCCGGCATCCGGTGAATATTTCGAGAACAGGAATCCGGCCGACCGCAGCGATGTGATCGGCAAGTTCCCGCTCTCCGACAGGTCGGATGTGGACCGCGCAGTGGAGAGCGCCAAACGCGGCTTCGAGGTTTGGCGCCGCACTCCCGCGCCAGCCAGAGGAGACGTCCTTCGCATCGTCGGCGACGTCATGACCAGGCGAAAGGAAGAGATCGCTGACGCGATGACCCGCGAGATGGGCAAGCCTCTCACGGAAACTCGCGGCGATGTTCAGGAAGGAATCGACACCGCGTACTACGCGGCGAGCGAAGGCCGCAGGCTATTCGGCAGAACGGTTCCAAGCGAGCTGCGGAACAAGTGGGCGATGAGTTATCGCCGGCCGATCGGAGTTGCCGGCCTGATCTGTCCGTTCAACTTTCCGATGGCCATCCCGACGTGGAAGATGTTTCCGGCACTCGTCTGCGGAAACGCGGTGGTCTTCAAACCGGCCGAGGATGTGCCACACACCGGCACGCTGCTGGTGGAAATCCTCATCGAGGCGGGTCTTCCGAGCGAGGTAATTCAGCTGGTCCACGGGCGAGGCGAGCAGGTCGGGGCTGCGATTGTAGACCATCCGGGGATCCCGCTCATCTCCTTCACGGGCTCGACCGAGACCGGGCGCGTCGTCGGTGAGACCTGCGGCCGTATGCACAAGAGACTCTCACTCGAAATGGGTGGCAAGAATGCGCAGATCGTCCTCGACGATGCGGACCTCGACCTCGCGCTCGAGGGGGCGCTTTGGGGCGCCTTCGGCACAACCGGGCAACGTTGTACGGCTACCAGTCGTCTTATCCTTCAGAAGAAGGTTCACGACAAGTTTGTCGGAATGCTCGAGAAGCGCGTGAAGGGCCTGAAGCTGGGTGATGGGCGGAAGAAGGGAACGGACGTCGGGCCTCTCATAAACGAGGATTCGCTTCGAAAGGTCGAGACGTACGTCGACATCGGACGCTCGGAGGGCGCCGAGCTCGTCTGCGGTGGCGAGAGGCCGCGGAAGCTCGGGAAAGGCAATTTCTTCGAGCCGACGATCTTCACTGGAGTGAAGCCCGGTTCACGGCTCGAGCAGGAGGAGATCTTCGGGCCCGTTCTTTCCGTGATCAGGGTAGCAGACGCCGACGAGGCTTTCGCGGTAAACAACGACGTCAGGTACGGCCTGTCGTCCTCGATCTACACCAGCGATGTCAACACCGCTTTCCGGGCGTTGAACGAGCTCGATAACGGTATTACGTACGTGAATGCTCCAACGATCGGCGCCGAGGCTCATCTTCCGTTCGGTGGCGTGAAGCAGACGGGGAACGGTCACCGGGAAGGGGGCTGGGAGGTCTACGACTTTTATTCGGAGACCAAGGTCGGGTACGCTGATTTTTCAGGCACACTCCAGCGCGCACAGATAGACAACTACCTGGGAACGCCGGATTGATAAACGCGGTAATAGGCTGGCAATGATAGTATCTGACAAAAAGATCGCTCATGCGCTCGAGCTTGCGAACAAGCGGCGAAGCGGGAAGCTCGCGTTTCTGGCGCACTGGTCGAAGATCGTCGTGGTCTCGCTGGCGCTGTTCGTGGTCATTCGAGCTTTTGGCGTCGAGGCGTTCAAGATCGCGAGCGGCAGCATGGAGCACACTCTGTTCGAGGGTGACTTCCTGCTGATCAACAAGCTCGTGTACGGTGCCGGCATCCCCGGGGTGGGGCGGAAGCTGCCCGCGATCCACTCCCCTCGTCACGGCGACGTGGTGGTGTTCACCTACCCTGTGGATCCGCGTTTGAACTACGTGAAGCGGATCGTTGGCTTGCCCGGCGACACTCTTGAAATGCGTGACGCGACACTAGTAAGAAACGGGCAAATGGTGCGCGAGGACTACCTGCAGCGAGGCGCTTCCGCTCCCGACCAGTCGGACGGCGACTTCCGGTGGCAGAACGGCTATCTCGTCGGGCCCGCCCAGGTCGAGAATTATCATCCTTCCCGTAACAACTGGGGCCCGCTGGTCGTCCCTCCACATGGGTACTTCGTCCTCGGTGATAATCGCGACAACTCTTCGGATTCCAGGTATTGGGGATTCGTCGCGGACTCACTTGTGCGTGGCCAGCCGCTGGTGGTCTATTATAGCTACGCGCCCGATACTGGCCGTCGGCTCGATTGGCTCACTCGCGTGCGGTGGAAGCGCTTCGGGGAGATCGTTCATTAGGGCGCTCCCGAATTCGGAGAGGATGATGCAATCGCTATGAAG
>JBDSRC010000082.1:0-3543 GCA_039929505.1 Gemmatimonadaceae bacterium | reverse complement strand
AAAGTGGTGTCGCAGTCGCAGCTGGGTGTCACCGCGCGGCGAGCTGGAGGCACGGGTGACATCGAAGCGTTCGGTTACCTGGGAGCTCGCTCGTTGGACAATCCGCTCGCGTTCGCGGTGGTCGACGTCGGGCGCGCCACCTCGGGCGCCGGTTTGCGCGGAGGATTCGGCCACCATTTCCTTGGGCGTCCCCAGCGATTCACAGCCGGGACGGAGCTCCAGCTTCAGAACGACCTTCGCCGAAACTACTCAAACTGCAATGACGTTCCGATGCCAACTGCTCCGACGGCGGCATGTCCGGCCGTATCCGAGGAGAGAGGCACCGTGACGCTTGATCAGCGCGAGCTCGTCTCATCGATTGGCGCCTACGTGCGCGACGAGGTTCGGCTTGGAGATCGCTACACTCTCAGCGGCGGCGTGCGCGCAGACCGAATCCGGTTCGAGGTTCGGGACCGATTGATCGGCGGCACGAACCCCGACGATTCCGGTGAAAGGTCACTCGGCGCGGTGAGCCCAACGATCGGATTGCTCGCCATGCTGACGCCGGCGCACAGCGCGTACGCCAACATTTCGAGTGCGTTCGAAACACCGACCGCTACCGAGCTGGGCAATCAGCCGAGCGGGGCGGCGGGCATCAACAGGGAGCTCAGGCCGCAGCGATCGACTACATACGAGACCGGTATCAAGGGTGCGGCGGCCATCGGGTTGCGGTACGACGTATCGCTTTTTGCGACGAGCGTTGTCGACGAGCTGATTCCATTCGACATTCCCGCCGGCAATGGTAGGCGTTATTTCCGGAACGCCGGCCGGACATCGCGGCGGGGGCTCGAGGTGGGACTTGCCGGCGCACGAGGCCCGGTCGAGCTTGGCGCCGCTTACACCTACGCCAATTACCGTTTCCGCGACTTTACCGTCGACACGGCGCGCTATGCCGGCAACCGGATCCCGGGAATCCCGCGTCAGCTTCTCCAGGGCAGTGCCGTGCTGCGGGCGCCAGTCGTGACTCTGGTGACCGAAGCGACTGTCGCCGATCGCATGTTCGTCAACGACGCGAATTCCGACAGCGCTCCGGGCTATGCGGTCTTCAACGCACGACTCAACACCGGAACATCCATCGGCCGCACGGGGACCGGCCTAGCGCTCGGCGTGAACAATCTGTTCAATCGTCGCTACGCGGCATCCGTGAGCGTGAATGCTGCCGCGGGGAAGTACCTCGAGCCTGGAGTGGGGCGAGCGGTATTCCTCGGCGTCAGTCTGAGGGCGGGTTCGCGGCCGTAACTGCGATCATACCGCAGGCACGCAAGTGTGCCGCACAGAAAGTCCGAGGCAAAGCAGAGGGGATCCAAGTGCTGAGTGCACAGACATGAGTTCAAGTTTTCAGTAGTGTCGGTGTGTTCTGGCTACTCTGACAACTAACTGGTAACTACAACTCAATACTGTCGACTCATGACTTGGATCCCCCGTGATTGAGTGAGGGATCAGTCGCGATCAGTCCTACTGCTTCCTCAGCTCGATACTCCCGTTGACCGCGCTCGCCCTGATATCCCGCCCACCGGCGCCGATCGTCCCGCGCGCATGCCGCGGCCCGAACTTGCCGGTCAACGTCATCGGAAAATCGCTGTCGATTCCGCCGTGTACCGTATCGAAGCGGAAATTCGCATCGTAGCGGGCCGAGAAGGGTGGACCTATTCATCGTCTCTCCGAGTGGGTGTTTCCGACGTCTGGTTGTTGATCACGATCCGGCCGCTGAAGCTGCTCGCCGATATTCTGGCGCGTCCATCTCCGATGGTGAACTCGTACCTGCCGCCCTGCCGCCCTCTGTCGGCTGGCCGCCGGTACCCCGCCGTGAAGTCCGTACTGACATTTCCGCTGAAGGTCTCGACGCTCACGTGCGCACCGGACGTACGTGGGATATTGAGCCGAATCGTTCCCGAGTGGGACTCGAAGCCGTACTTGCCGCCGGCGTCGATGCTGCCCGTGTAGAGTATGTCTCCACTCACGGTCTCGGTTCGAACGTCGCGCGACTGAATACCGACCAGTCGGATCGTCCCGCTGACCGTCGAGGCGTCGACACTCCCGGCAACCGTCTCGGCGCGCACACTGCCGCTCACGCTTTCGGCACGCAGGTTCCCGTTCACCTGTGAGGCGCGCACGCCGCCCGACACCGACTCGATGTTCACTTCCCTCACCCCCGCTGTGACTTCGACATCGCCGCTCACACTGCTGGCGTCGATCTCGCCCTGTGAGCCTGTCGCGGTGACATCGCCCGACACCGCTTCGAGACTGAGGCGTGTTCCGCGGGGAACCGAGACATCGTACCTCGCGTCGCCCCGGTTGTTGTGACCACGGCGACCGTGATGATCGACCGTCAGCGTGATTCTGTTGGAGTTGGCATCGAACCGAAGGCGGGCATCGCCGGTAGCAACCGCCGAGATTCTGACATCGGGACGATCCCACCCCGTCACCCTGATCGTCCCGGAGATGAGTGAGAGATCGACGGTGCCCTGCCGATCGATCCGTACCGTGGTGTCGATCTGGCTGCGCCCCTGTGCGCCCGCGCCAAGCGGAAGCGCCAGGCCGAATGCCACGGCCACGAGCAGCTGAATGCGATTCATCTTGCTTTCCATTTAAGTGCTGGCCGGCAGCATCGCCGCCGTCCGGAGGAGCTCGACCTTTTTGTCGAGCGCGTGTGAGAGCTGATCGGTGAGCATCGAGCTGGCGGGGTCGCGCCTGAGCGCCGCTTTGCTCTGCGCGATTGCCGCGTCTATGATCCTGAGATTCTTGTCGATGATGGCCGCCGTAGCCGGGTCCAGATCCGCTTTACGCCAGCTCATGATCGCCTGAAGCATCACGATTTCCTTGTTGTAGACCGCTTCGGTAGCCGAGCGGCTTGCGAGTGCCGGCGTGGAGCGTCGCCCCGGCGCTGCTGTGCGAGCGCCAGATCCGGTGTTGCGCGGCTCCGAAGAATCCGGGTTCCCGGGGGTGACACCGCTCTCGTCGGGTACGGCCTCCACGACTACCGGGTCGGTCACAGTCGGCGCTATGGCGACATTGCTGGGCGAGGCCTCGCGAGGGGCGCGAGACGTCAGGAGATAGGTAGTTCCAGCCGTCACCACCACCAGCGCTGCCGCCGCCGCTCCCATCCACAGCGGCACTCTTCGTCCGCGCGGACTGATATCGCGAGTGGGACTGATATCGCGAGCGGGGCTGATATCGGGAGTAGGGCTGATATCGGGAGTGGGCTCGGTCCGCGGGACGGCGACCGGCGTGATCGCGACCGGCGGGATTACGACCGGCACGAACGCGACGACCGGAGATCCAATCCGGCTCTCGATGTCCGGCCACAGATCACGCACGGGAACGAGATCGGGCAGAGCCGCCGCTTCCCGTTCGATGTTCCGAAGGTCCCGCACGAGGCCCGCGCAACGCAGGCACTGGCCGAGGTGTTCCTCGACGGACGAGCGCACCCAGGCCTCCAGAGTCTCGTCGAGATAGTCCGGAAGAGTCGCCTCGACTGCTTCGCACGTCATGTTGAATGTGTTC
>JBDSRC010000081.1:0-7533 GCA_039929505.1 Gemmatimonadaceae bacterium | reverse complement strand
AGATCCTCGACGTGCGTTTGCCACGTGACCGGCACGCGCGCATCCGACTTGGAGCGGCCGCCTCCGCGCTGGTCGTAGAACAATAAATAGTGGCGCTCCCCGAGGTGAAGCATCTGGGGCAGGAGGTAGCAGTGATCCGCTCCCGGGCCCCCGTGGAGGACGAGGAGGCGCGGTCCGTCCGCGCGCCCGTATTTCGCCCAGTAGAGCGGCGATGCGGTCGTCGTGGTGAGGCCTTCTTCGCGCGGGGGAGGAATGCGCTCAGGCATCTGCGTTGCGTTGACGGGCGCGGGGTCAGCGCGCGGTAAAATCAGTCTCGGAGGTAACCGCCCGGCAGGTCTCGGCGATCAGCTCCGCCGCGCGGTCGAGGTCCTGAATGCTCACCAGCTCGTTGGGCGAATGCATGTACCGGTTGGGGATGGAGACGAGGGCGGTCGCGACTCCTTCGCGCGCGATGTGAATCGCGTCCGCGTCGGTGCTTGTCTCGCGTCCGGCTGCGTGTAGCGAAAACGGAATCTTTAGACGCTCGGCTGTCGTCCGCAAAAGGGCGAGGACTACCGGCGAGATAATGGACCCGCGGGTGAGAACCGGGCCGCCATCGATCGCGGCATCGCCGTGTTCCTTCTTCTCTATCCCGGGGTGGTCGATCGCGAAGGTGACATCGACCACGATCGCCATCTGCGGGCCGATACACGACGCGCACACGCCGGCGCCGCCGCCCCGGTAGCCGATCTCTTCCTGGGTCGTCGCCACCGCCACGACCTTCGCCTTGCCGGGCTTGGCGGCGTAACGCCTTAGCGCTTCCAGAACCACGAAGGCGCCGATGCGGTCGTCAATGGACCGCGATACGAGCCTGCCGTTCGGAAACTCCATCGTCCGCGAATCGATAACCCCGGGATCGCCGACTGAGATCGTCTCTTCCGCCTCTTTCTTGTTCCGCGCGCCGAGATCGACCCACATGTCGGTGAATTTCGCCGCCTTGTCCCTGTCGTCCCGCTTGATCAGATGGATCGGCTTTTTCCCGACGACTCCGAAGACATCGCCGTTGCGGCCCATAAAGCGCAGCCGCTGTCCGATCAGCACCTGTGGATCCCATCCGCCAATGGGTTGGATGTAGGCGTAGCCTTCGTCATCGACATACGTGACGATGACGCCGATCTCGTCGATGTGCCCGGCCAGCATGATGGTCGGATTGCCCCCCGGGTTCACTTCGGCGATGCTATTGCCGGCGACATCCCCGCGAACCTCGGCAAATTCCCGGGCCTGTTCTCGCCACACCTTGGCCGGGGCCGACTCGAAGCCGGACGGTCCTGGGGTATCGAGTAGCTTTTTTAGGAAGGCGATCGATTCTGGAGAGAACATTGCCCGAATATACCATCTCATGAAAACATGCGTCTGTATGCTTGGTACTCTCCTCCTCACCGCAATCGCCGCGACCTCGACCGCCGCGCAATCGGGTGTGACGTCGGCGCCGCTCAGCGACGTTCACTATGACGTGATCTTCACCGCGGCCACCGCGGCGCGGCGGCAGGTGACCGTGGAAATGAGGTTCGGAGTAGCCAGCGAGGCGCCGGTGGTTCTGTCGCTCCCTTCGTGGACGCCGGGCTCCTACACGATCAAGAACTTCGCGCGGAACGTGCTGAATTTTTCCGTCGAGCAAGGCGGAGCCGCGGTGAGATGGGACAAGACTGATCAAGACAGCTGGCGCGTGTTTCCGCGTGGCAGCGGTCAGGTCGCGGTGCGGTTCCAGTACAGGGCGGACTCGCTGACGAACGACGGAAGCTGGTCGCGCCCCGATTTCCTGCTGTTCAATGGGACCAACCTCTTTCTTTATCCAGAAGGAGCGAGCGCCGATTTTCCCGCGACGGTCACCATCGGCACCGAGCCGGGTTGGAATGTCATCACCGGAATGACACCGAGCGGCGATCGAACCTTCGCCGAGGGTAATTACCACGACCTCGTCGACATGCCGTTTTTTGTCGGCCGCTTCGACGTCGACAGCGTCCGGATCTCGGGCAGGTGGCTGCGCCTGGCGACGTACCCTTCCGGCAGTGTTCCGCCGTCCGAACGTCGCGCGGTGTTCGACGCCCTCAATCGCGTAGTCCCCCCGCTCGTGAAAGTGTTCGGTGATGTTCCGTGGACCACCTACACGATTCTTCAGATCGTGGATGCGTCCAAGTTCGGCGGCGCTGGGCTCGAGCACCAGAACTCGCACGTCGATGTCCTCTCTCCCGACATGGTGGGCGCGCCGGTGCTGATCTCGCTCTACGCCCACGAGGTATTCCACGCCTGGAACGTCAAGCGTCTGCGGCCGGCGGACATGGTTCCGTATCGCTACGACCAGCCGCAGCCGAGCGGCATGCTCTGGATCAGCGAAGGAATCACGGACTACTATGCTGACCTGGCGCAGGTGCGCGGCGGGACGGTCAGCGCGCGCGGGTTTTATGATCTGCTGACTCAGAAGGCGGCCGAAGTGCTCGATCTTCCGGCGACCGCGCTCGAGGATGCGTCGCTTTCCGCCTGGATCCGGCCGCGCGATGGGACAGAGTATCTCTACTATTCGAAGGGCGCGCTGGCGGGCCTACTGCTCGACATCATGATTCGCGACGCGACGGACAACCGGGGCTCACTCGACCGGGTTCTGCGCAATCTCTATCAGACCACCTACCGCAACGGCCGCGGCTTCACCTTGGAGGAATGGTGGAGCGCCGTTTCACGCGAGGCGAACGGGAAGTCGTTCGAGGATTTCTACGCGCGCTACATAGACGGGCGTGAGCCATATCCCCTGGATGAAGTACTGAGGCTCGCCGGGCTGCGGCTCGGAGGAGACGAGCAGCGGGAGCCGCGGCTGGGAATAACGACGACGCAGGATTCCACCGGCTTCTACGTCACCCAGCCGGCGCCGGGTGGTCCGCCTCTGCCTCCCGGTCTTGAGAGCGGCGACTTGTTGGTCTCGGTAGCCGGGATCAGCATGAGCGATCCGGTGTGGCTGGAGAAATTTCGCGCCCGCTACGGCCGCGAGCGCGAAGGATACGAGGTACCGGTGCGCATCAGGCGTAACGCGCGGGAGCAGACCATGCGCGTGCGGCTCGGATTCGTGGTCAACATCGATCCCCGGATCGGAGAAGATCCGCGCGCCACGGCCAGGGCGCGGAGGATCAGGGAAGGATTATTGCGCGGAACGACTCGACCCTAGCGTCGGGTCGTGCACTGACTGGGAACTGCTGAACTGCAACATAGAGCGACACAGATCCGAGATGACAGAAGCATAGAAACGAGTTGCGAGGTACTGCCAAGCGTGTTGCCAGGAACTGCTAAATGGTTGCTGTTCCTGGCATCTCATTCGAGGAGGGAACCGGAGGCCGACTAGTAGCCGTACCCAACACTCAGATGTCGTCCCATTCTCGCAACTCGAATCTACGCTTCTGTCATCTCGGATCTGTGTCTCTCTAGGTTGCAGTTGGCAGTTTGCAGTGCCAGTTGCAGTTACGACTTGAGTATCGCCTTGGCGATGGTCTGTAACTGCATGTTGGACGTTCCTTCGTAGATCGTCCCGATCTTGGCGTCGCGGTAGAACTTCTCGACCGGGTAATCCTTGGTGTAACCATAACCGCCGAACAGCTCGACACAGAGCGAGGTCACGCGGTCGCATACCTGTGAGGAGAAGAGCTTGGCCATGGCTCCTTCGCGCGCGATGTCCTTTCCCGCGTCCTTGAGGCGGGCCGCGTTGTAGACCATGAGTCGCGCTGCTTCGACATCCGTGGCGGCCTGAGCGACCTGGAACTGAATTCCCTGGAACTCGGACAGCGTCTTCCCGAACTGCTTGCGCTCGCCCAGGTAGGTGATTGTCGCCGCGAGAGCGCCCTGCGCTATCCCGATCATCTGCGCGCCGATGCCGATTCGACCTTCGTTGAGAGTATTGATGGCGACCTTGTATCCCTGCCCGACCGGTCCCAGCACATTCTCTTCCGGAACCTCGCAATCGTCGAGCAGCAGCTCGACGGTGCTCGAGGCACGGATGCCGAGCTTGTCTTCCTTTTTGCCGACCTTGAGTCCCTTGAATTCGCGCTCGACGATGAAGGCCGTAATGCCGCGATAACCGGCCGCCGGATCCGCGTTGGCGAACACCACGTAAATCCCCGCCTCGGCCCCGTTGGTGATCCACAGCTTCTGGCCGTTCAGGAACCAGCGGTCGCCGCGCTTTTCGGCGCGCGTGGCGAGTCCGAACGCATCAGACCCGGATCCCGACTCCGAGAGCGCATAGGCGCCGATCTTCTCGCCGGTGAGGAGCGGCAGGTACCGCGATTTCTGCGCATCCGAGCCGTACTTCACGATCGGATAATTGACGAGGGTGTTCTGGACGTCGCACACGATTGCCGCCGCCGCGTCGATCTTGCTGATCTCCTCGACGGCGAGCGTCACCATGAACAGACTGCCGCCGGCGCCGCCGTACTCTTCGGGGACCTCGATTCCCATGAGGCCCATCTCGAAGTATTTCGGCAACAGCTCCGGATCGATTTTGCCGGCCTTCTCCATCGCTGTGACGCGGGGGCGTACTTCTTCCTCGGCAAACGCGGCGACGGCATCGCGGAACATGACTTCCTCTTCGGAGAGGAGCGTCAGCGCTTGCGACGTAGTGTCAGTCTGCATTCACGCCCACCGCGGCTCTTTCGAGCACGACCTGGGCGAGCTTTTCGTGCAAGCCGAACGCCGGAGTGACGTTGAAGGCGACGTGTGGAAACGCGCGGGCGGCGGCTTCGACCATGCGAGGGATATCGGACGTCGAGTGCCGCCCGGGTGAGAGCATGTACGGGAAGATGGTGACATCAGTCGCGCCGGCGCGGACACATTGCCCAAAGCCCTCATTGATGTCCGGCTCGGCGAGCTCCATGTGGGCATAGCGAACGACAACGTCGCTCCCCGCCATACTTTGAATGAGGGTTGCCATCTCGCCGAGCATTTCGTTCGCGTCGGACAGGCGGGAGCCGTGGTCTACGATCAGGATTCCTTTCATGGTTTCAAGATTAGCGAACTCGCGGCCACAAGCAACGCGGCTGGGATCTGGCAACTGCTTAACTGCAACATAGAGAGACACAGATCCGAGATGACAGAAGCATAGTTTCGAGTTTCTAGGTATTGCTAAGCGCGTTGCCAGGAACTGTCAAATGGTCGCTGTTCCTGACATCTCATTCGAGGAGGCAACCGACGCCGACGAGTAGCGGTGCCCAACAATCAGATGTCGTCCCATCTAGCAACTCGCATCTACGCTTCTGTCATCTCGGATCCGTGTCTCTCTATGTTGCAGTTCGTAGTTAACCCGCCGCGAATCCTGCTAGTGCGCCTCCTCGTCCAGCCCCTTCCTCTGGTGCCAAAGCGGCCGCGCGAGCCCATCTGCATCGTCGTAAAAGTGAATCGCGCCAGGTGCGTGGACCTTCGTGAGGAGCAGGATCTGTCCGGTGTGCATGGCGAAGTGCTCGACCACGTGGTAGATCGCTGACAGCACGGTCGTTTCGCGACCCTGGATCACGATCGTCTTCTCCAGATCCGCTTCCGAGACACCGGCGAGAACCTGGTCAGCCTCTTTGAGCACGGCTTCGAGGCGCGCGAGAAGATCGGCTCCGCTACCCCCGGCCTGCTGGGCAAACTCCTGCACCCGGTCCCGCTCGAATGTCTTGCCGCCGACTCCCCCGATGATCCATTCCGTGACATTGCCGGCGAGATGGATGATGAGGTTTCCGATGCTGTTCGAGCCGGGGTTGGATCGGCTCCAGATCGCCGCCTGAGGGAGCGCGTAGATGCAGTGGCCCAGCTTGATCGGGTACTCCTTCACCAGCCAGTAGCGCGAGCGAGCGATGAAAGTGTCGGCGATCATACCGGCGTCGCTGCCACCGGCCGGGCCTGACCGGGGATCGAGGGCGCTGCTGTCAGCGTGTCACGAAAGACATCTAGCGCGAGCTCCACCTTTCCGAACGGCGCCGAGACCTGAACGCCCTGCACCAGCGGACGCACGCGCTCCAGCATCTCGCGCGCGATCGCGATGCCCTCCGCCACTCCGTGTTCCTTCGACTTCGCGCTGGCCGATCGCATCCGCTCGATGATCGCGAGAGGCACGACCACCCCCGGCACTTCGTTCGCCAGGAACTCGGCGTTGCGCAGCGACACGAGCGGCCAGATCCCGGCGACGATGGGAATTCTCGTATGCTCGATAGTGCGGAGAAACCTCTCCAGTTGCTCGACATCGAACACAGGCTGCGTGATGGCGTACTCCGCTCCGGCCTCGACCTTCCACTCGAACCGCTTGAGCTCGTGTGCCGGATCGAGCGCGGCCGGATTGACGCCGACGCCGATCGCGAATCTCGTCGGCTCGCCGATCGCGTTTCCTCCCGGATCGAGACCGTGATTCAGCTGGTTGACGAGATTGGTAAGTCCGATCGCATCGATGTCGAATACCGCGGTTGCGTTCGGGTAAGGCCCCATCTTCGGCGGATCGCCCGTAATCAGCAGGATGTTCCGCAAACCCACGGCTGACGCGCCGAGCAGGTCGCTGAGCATCCCGAGGAGATTGCGGTCGCGGCAGCAGTAGTGGGTCACCGTTTCTATACCGACTTGCTGCTCGATCAGGAGACTGGTGAGCAGCGCTCCCATCCGGCTCTGGGCGCGCGGGCCATCCGGGACATTCACGGCATCGACTCCAGCTATCCGGAGCGCAGCGGTATCACGCAGCATCTTGGACGCATCGACCCCACGTGGCGGGACAATCTCCACCGACGTGACGAACTCACCGCGCGCGATCTTGCCGGCGAACTTCGACTTTTCAGCCAGTGGAACGGGCTTCACTCCCGGATCGTCGGGCGGAAGATCCGGGCGCGACCGGCTTCGTTCCCGCGCTGGGACCCGCGCATTCCGTGGCGAAAGCGGCCGCACTCCTTCGAGCATTGCGGCAATGTGCTCGGGCGTGGTTCCACAGCACCCGCCGACGACTCTCGCCCCCGCCTGAACAAGGTGGTGCGCGTAAGTCGCCATGTACTCGGCGCTCGCCATGTACATGCTGCGGCCGCTGACATCGCGCGGCATGCCGGCGTTCGGCTGCGCGCTCAGTTTGCGCCGGGTTACGAGCGCCATTTTCTCTATCGCGTCGAGAATGATCTGCGGCCCGACGGAGCAATTGAGCCCGATGATATCGGCGCCGAATGCATCGAGCGCGCGCGCCAGATCGTCCGGGGTCACGCCGTACGGCGTGTGGCAGTCCGATCCGATCGTCATCTGCGCGATGATCGGGATTGTCGAATCGACGTCGCGCGCAGCGCGAATTGCCTGCTCGATCTCGTGGAGGTCGGCGAAGGTCTCGAGAATGAAGACATCCGCGCCGCCTTCCTTGAGCGCCTCGAGCTGCTCGCGGAATACGCTTCGCGCTTCGTCGAGACTCGTTGGTCCGAGCGGCTCGAGACGGACGCCGAGTGGACCGACGGCGCCGGCGACGAGGAGATCATCCTCAGCGGTCTCGCGCGCGATTCTCGCCGCGGCAACGTTGATCGC
>JBDSRC010000080.1:0-9312 GCA_039929505.1 Gemmatimonadaceae bacterium | reverse complement strand
TCAACGCGCGGCTTTGCGATCTTCGGAGTGCTCGCTGCTTTCACGCTTGCCAACTACGCGTACCAGGGAGCGCAGCCGTTCTACAACGCGATGATGTCCGAGCTGGCTCCGGTCGATTATCGCGGGCGTCTCTCGGGCATCGGCACCGCTCTCGGCTACGTCGGTACGATCACCGGCGTGCTTCTCACACTCCCGTTCTTCACCGGGACAATACCGCTGATCGGGGTAATTCCTGGAAATGTCGTCGATTTCATCAGAGGCATTGTTCCACTGACATCACACGGTGGACGGGTGTCGACCTTCGTTCCGACGGCGCTCCTGTTTCTCCTCTTTTCTCTGCCCCTCTTTCTGTTCTGCCGCGATCACAACGCCGATCGTGGCACTAAACGAATTCCGTGGCGCGAAGCATTTTCCGATGTCGCCCGCACGCTTCAGGATGCGAAGAAGCACCCAGGCACACTGCGATTCATTCTCGCCTCATTTCTTTACCAGGATGCGATGGGAACGATCGTCGCCAACATGGCGCTCTACGCGATCTTTGCGATGGGATTCGACAAGGGCTCCGAAGCGACGCTGCTGCTGGTTCTCACCCTGCCCGCAATTGTCGGGAGCTATTTCATCGGCAGGCTTGTGGACCGGTTCGGTCCGAAGCGAGCTCTGTCCTGGGTTATCGCCGGGTGGATCGTGCTGCTGATCGCGATGATCGCAGCGCCGACACGAACATCGTTCTGGATAGTTGGAGCTGCGATCGGTCTTATTTTCGGAGGGATAGCGACATCCGAGAGACCGTTGTTGCTGAGTCTCGTCCCCGATGTGGAGGCGGGTCGGTTCTTCAGCCTGCTGGTGCTGTCTTCACGGGCTGCCGCGGTCGTTGGCCCGTTCGTCTGGGCATTCGCCGTCGACGGACTCACCCCATCTCTGGGTGTCGGTACGGCCTACCGGATGGGCGTAGGGACCGTCGCTGTCGGGATGCTGCTCGCATGGTGGGTACTTCGCGGAGTGCCGGATAACTTCACGGTGCGAGCCAGGAACGGGGCCCGTAGGACCTAGAGCTTCGTCTCCAGCCAGTTCTTCCCAACACCGAGATCGACGATCAATGGAACGGAAAGCTCGGCGGCGTGCTCCATCTGCTGCTTCACCAAGCCCTGAACCTGTTCGAGCTCCTCCGGGCGCACCTCGAACACGAGCTCATCATGGACCTGGAGGAGCATCTTGCTCTCCAGTTTTTCAGTTCGAAACGAATCGTCGATTCTTATCATCGCGATCTTGATCAGGTCAGCGGCCGAGCCCTGGATTGGTGAGTTCGCGGCGAGACGCTCACCGAAAGCCCGAACACTGAAGTTCCGCTCGCGCAGCTCCGGTATGTAGCGCCGGCGCCCGAATATCGTCTGGACGAATCCATGCTCGCGCGCAAAGGCGACCATCGAGTCCAGATAATTGCGCACTCCCTGGAAGCGCTCGAAGTATCGCGCGATGAATTCTTTCGCCTCGGCGTGCTCGATTCCCAGTTGCAGTGACAGAGCGTGCGGTCCCTGCCCATAGATCGTGGCGAAATTGATCGTCTTCGCGCGCCCGCGCATCACGGGCGTGACTTGATCGAGCGGAACTTCGAATATGAGCGAGGCGGTCTGGCGGTGGATGTCCCCGCCAGCCTTGAATGCTTCGACGAAGGCCGGATCATGAGACAGGTGCGCGAGCAGACGGAGCTCGATCTGTGAGTAGTCTGCTGCCAACAACACCCAGCCCTTTCGCGGGATAAAGCCGCGGCGAATGTCGCGACCCAGCTCGCGCCGGATCGGAATATTCTGAAGGTTGGGATCATTCGATGACAGCCGGCCGGTAGTGGCGACCGTCTGGTTGTACGATGTATGCAGGCGACCTGTTTTCGGATTTACCAGGCGTGGCAGCGTGTCGAGATAGGTGTTCTCCAGCTTGGAGAGCTCACGGTATTCCAGCAGCAGGACCGGCAGCTTGTGACCCGCTTCCGCCAACTCGTTGAGCACGCTCGCATCGGTGGATGGTCCGGTGCTTGTCTTCTTGAGCACCGGAAGATTCAGCTTCCCAAACAGGATGTCTCTCAGCTGTGGATTGGAATTGATGTTGAACTCCGTTCCGGCCTCGCCGTAGATCTGCTGCTCGACCGCTTCCCGTTCACTCTGAAATCTCTGCTTGAGAGAAGCAAACAGGGGGAGATCGATTGCAATTCCCGTCCACTCCATCTCGGCCAGTACATCCACCAGCGGGATCTCAACCCCATCGAGAAGCCGGGTCAGCTCGTGCGTCTCGAGCTGTGGCTCGAAGACGCGGCGAATTCTCAACGTCATATCGGCATCTTCGCACGAGTAGTCGCGGGCGGCTTCGACCGGGCATTCGTCGAACGGGATCGCTCCACGGCCTTTGCCGCACAGGTCCGCATAGGACGTCATGGTGTGATCGAGGAACTCGAGCGCAAGCACGTCGAGACCGTGCGACCGGCGGCCGGGGTCCAGTACGTAGCTCGCCAGCATGGTATCGAAGTCGAGCCCGGCCAGGTTCACGCCAAGCGAGCGGAAGAGGAGCCGGTCGTACTTCGAGTTCTGCGCCGTCTTTTTGACCGATGGATCCTCGAGCAGGGCTCGAAGCGGCTCCATCTCCGGCGAGTCGAGTGGCGGAAGGTTCTGGACCCGGTCAGGCCGGTTGGCTCTGAGGATTCTCGCCGCGATGCTGGCAGGCTCCGCGCGCGCTTTCTTTTTATCCTCCGGCGGATCGGGAAACACCTCGTCCCCACCTCGAATGAGCCCCCGATGCTCTGGCGCATCAGTCGGAGACCGGTCGCCCGGCGCGTCGACGAGCAGCTCGACCTGAGCCGCACCATTGTCACCCCGTGACAGCCGGTGCCGGAGGGGAAAGTAGTACGCCTCTCCCTCACCCACCGCCATTGAGATCGCTACCAGCGAAGAGCGCAACGGATCGCTGGTCTGCGGGCTGTCGGCGTTGATCAGTGTTTCCGTATCGATGGCGATCGTTCCCACTTCGCGCGCTCGCGCCAGTGCGCGCTCGAGCCCCTCGATGGTGTCCACCGTCTGGTACGACACTTTGCTGGCGGCCTTTTCCTCCGCCGGCGCCTGGAGGGCCGCATCCTTGGCCAGATTATGAAACTCCAGCTCGACGAAGATATTGCGTAGCTGCTGGTGATCCGGCGTCTTCGTTTTCAGCGAGTTCAGGTCGAATGGAACCGCTAAATCGTCGCGAATTGTTACTAATTCCTTGGACAGGCGCGCGTTCTCAGCATGCTCCAGCAATGCTTCCCTCGGTCGCTTCTTGGTGATCTCGGCCGCGTGGGCGAGAATGGACTCGAGGTGTCCGTACTGCTTGACGAGCTCCGCCGCCGTCTTGTCGCCGATCCCGCGAACGCCCGGGATGTTGTCGGAGGAGTCTCCAACGAGCGCCATGTAGTCCGTCACGAATTCCGGGGCTACTCCCAACCGCTCGGAGGCGTTTTCCATTCCGACCCAGTGTTCTTCGACGTTGGCGGGACCGCCTCGGCCTGGATTGAGCAGCCACACGCCGGGCTTCACCAGCTGCTGGAAATCCTTGTCGCCTGAAATGACCACGACGTTGACGCCCGCTTCCACGCTCCGGGCAACGAGAGTTCCGATCACGTCATCGGCTTCGTAGCCCGGGAGGGTGAGAATCGGGATCCGGTATGCGTCGAGGATCTGGCGGATGCGATCCATCCCACGATCGAAATCCGATTGCAGCTCTTCGGTCAGCTTCTCGCGCGTCGCCTTGTATGCGGGATATCGCTCGTGTCGGAAGGAAAGCCCCGAGTCGTGAACCCAGCCCAGGTATTCCGGCTGGTGCTTGGTGATGAGTCGTTGCAGGAAGTTGGCGATGCCCCAGCTGGCGGAAGTGTTCTCGCCTTTGCTGGTGGTCAAGGGTCTTGAGATGAGGGCGAAGAACGCCCGGTAGATCAGGGCGTAGCCGTCGACCAGAAACAGTCGCGGGCTATCCGGGGCTTTCATCCACCCAATATAAGACTGGGCTGTCTACCTGACTTGCTTACGGTTGTTGAGCGCCTGGAACTCCGACCTGCTCACCGGCGTCATTCTCCAGCGTCCGCCCATCTCCTCGTAGAAAATGAGCTGGCTGTCGTATTGGCGATACTGCCAGATCTGGAGCCGGGTGGTCGGCGTTGCCTGTGTGGGCGAGAAAGTCTGGCTCACCTGACGCTCGATCACCTGATCCGGCTCACCGAGTGAGACGAAGGCCATTCCACGATCGGAAAGCCAGCCGGGATTATTGTCGATGCGAAACTGGAGATTCGCCTGCTGCACGCGTCCGAAGTACGCCTGCATCTCTTCGTTGGTCGCAGTCTCGGGAATTGGATCAGTCGCCCGTAGAAATTCCGCCCATACGGTTGCGCGCGCTTCCGGCAGCGCTTCGCGTAGCGTCCGGAGCCGGGCACTCGTCGTGAAGTAGCGAAGGTACCCGATCATGTCCTCGAACGACATCAGCGGAATATCCTCACCGAAGCTCACGAACAGTGGAGCCTTCACGCTGTCCCGCGTGTCACGGCGAACAAGCGAAATGTTGGCGATGCCAACACCGACCGTGGAAATCGGGACGTTCAGGATACCGCTGAACAGTGTGCCGTTGTGCGCCAGCGCGGTCGAATCACGCCACAGCTGAACGCCCTGGTCATTCCTCACGATGTAATCGAGCGGCAGTCGCGTTCCCGATCCGTATGCCTCGACGTAAATCGCAACAGTGCTGTCGCGCCCGAAGACGGCGCTCGATCTCGGTCGGCCGAGCAGCCGTGGAATCGAATCGAGTCTTGTCCGGCCGCTGGCTTCGTAGACGAGGAGCGGGATGGAAAGCCTTCCCGCGCTGAAGGCCGGTATCGTGACGGCAACCTGTTGGCTTGCCGTCCTGGAGCCGCCTACATCGCGTACAGCCGCGGAAAGCATGTAGGCACCGGGCGCCGCGCGCAGGAAGTGCTGGAAGATGATGCTTTCGTCGGTGCGGTTGATCTCCCTGAACGAGCCAACACGGACGATCTCGGTCGCGTTCACGCTCGCTGCTTCGAAAGTTCCCCGCGTCAGCGACAGTCGGACCTCGTAAGGCGCACGATACCGGTCACCTTCCCGCGAGAACGTCAGAGCGCGGTTCGGGATCGAGATGCTGACGAGAACGAGTGACGTATCGGGAGTGTTGGTGGCGAAGGACGCAACCTTGCCGACGAAAGCGAGCGGATTCGGTGCAGCCATCAATCCGATCTGCCGGTAGAGCTCACTCACTTCAGGTGGTGGTGTTCCTTCGGCTGGGAGCGCACGCGGATTACCGGGTCCGACGCGTGACGAGGAGCAGGCTGAAATGAGTGTAGCGCCCAGCAGGATAAAACCGAGGGAGCGCGTCGACGATATAGGCATGAGTTGGTTAATACCCTGTCCCGCTTCCACGGTTTCTATTAGTTTCGCGGCGTGTCCCGAGATCAGCTGGTCGGCACTTCCGTAGCTGGCTACGCCATCAACAAGGAAGTCGGCGAAGGTGGAACTTCCTCCGTGTATCGGGCGCAACACCCGAATCATGGCACCGTCGCACTCAAAGTGCTACGGGAAAAGCTGCGTCAGGATAAAACGGCGGTTGCCCGTTTCGTCCGCGAAGCGAGATACGGCGCCCGGGTAAAGCACCCCAACGTCGTCGACACCATCGAGATTGGCCAGTCGGAAAACGGGCTCCACTTCCTCGCGATCGAATGGGCGAGCGGTGAGATACTCGACCGCTACGCCAAGGCACGTGCACCCCTTCCGAAGGATGAAGTCGCGACGATCGTATCTCAGATCGCCTCGGGAGTTCAGGCCGCGCACGATGCGGGAATCGTGCACCGCGATCTCAAGCCCGAGAACGTGATGTACGATCCGGCGGAGCGGCAGGTGAAGCTGCTCGATTTCGGCATCGCCACAGACACCCAGGCCTCGGGTGACGAACGGCTGACCCGCGCCGGTTTCTTCGTTGGGACTCTCATGTACATCGCGCCCGAAGCTCTTTCCGGCGAGATAGTCACCGCTGCCGCCGACCAGTACAGTCTCGCCACGATCGCCTACTATCTCCTGACTCGGCAACTTCCGTACACGGCAAAGGCGCCGCGCGAAATGTTCACCCAGCTTCTCACCATGCCGCCTATTCCGCTCAAGGATGCGAGTGAAGAGCTGAGGTTCAGCCCGGCGCTGGATACAGTCGTGATGCGCGCGCTCGCGCGAGTGCCTGCCGTACGTTACTCGAGCGTGTTCTCGTTCTCGGAGGCATTTCAGGAAGCGGCGGCAGCCAGTAACGAGCCACCAAGAATGATGGACAAATTCAAAGATCTCCTAAGACGCAAGTGATAGATAAATTCAAGGATCTCCTGAAGCGCAGCCGGCTGGCAGCCGGGCAAAACGCTAAAGCGCCGCTGTCATCTCTCTCGGATCCACCGGAAGCCAGAGTGTAAAGGTGGATCCTTTCCCGGGCTCGCTCTCGAGTTCCACGGTTCCGCCGAGCAGTGCCGCGAGCCGGCGGGAAATGGCGAGCCCTAGTCCCGTTCCACGGGAAGCAGAATGTCCCCGGGGGCCGGCGTCAACCTGCTCGAACTCTTCGAAGATGCGCCGCTGATCGGCGTGGTGAATTCCAATACCAGTGTCGATGACCTGAACACCGATCCACGAGTGCTCGGTATTCAACGGACGCTCGAGAGCGGCCCCGATTTTGGGCAGTGAATCAACGAGTCGCGTTCGAATGACGATGCTCCCTTCGTTGGTGTACTTAATCGCGTTGCCCAGGAGATTCATCAGAATCTGACGGAGGTGCGTTGGGTCAGTTCGTATTCTGGGAAGAGCCGCGCCCATCACCAGCGAAAGGGTGAGCCCCTTCTCACTCACGAGTGATTCGATCTCGCTCGCGACATCGAGAACGAACGGACGTAAATCAATCGTCTCCGTGTGTATCTCCAGACGCCCTGCCGCCATTTTCGCGAGATCCAGCACCTGGTCGACGAGGTGTCTCAGGTGGTTGGCGGAAGCCTCGATCCGTTCGACCGGTTTGACCTGCCGCGGAGCCAGCTCTCCGTAGACACCTTCACGAAGAAGATCGACGAATCCCACGATCGCGTTGAGGGGAGTGCGCAGCTCGTGAGAAACGTTGGCAAGGAACTCACTCTTCATCCGATTCACGCGCAGCAGTTCGGAGGACAGACGCTCCAGCTCCTTGGAGCGCTCCACGAGGCTTCGAGCCTGCCGACGCTCGTGGCGAAGGACCAGCAAGAGACCGAGTACCGTCGCAAGTGATACGACCCATCCAACCAGACCCGTCCACTCACCGAACCAGAGCTGCGAAAGAGCGTGCATTGACTCAAATCATAAGAGTCCCTAACCTCTCGCACCATGACGGATCGCCCGGGTTTGATCGCGTTTCTCGCCAATCGCTCAACGAAGCGCGGACAATTTACGCTCGCTTCCGGAAAGACATCCACCATCTACATCGACGCGAGACTCACGACGATGAGTCCCGATGGCCTCTCTCTGATCGGTCCGCTCGGCCTCGATGCTCTGAGAAAAGCCTCATGGAAGGCCGATGCGGTCGGTGGCCTCACGCTCGGAGCAGATCCGATCGCGTACGCCATCAGCTACGCCAGCGCGTCAACTGAAAATCCGATTCGGGCATTCACCGTCCGCAAGCAGGCGAAGGATCACGGGACCGGAAAACTGATCGAAGGACCTTTCAATCCCGGTGACCGGGTCGTCGTCGTTGAGGACGTCATCACGACTGGCCGCTCAGCGCTTCAGGCCATCGATACTGTTCGACAGCAGCAGGGCGTAATACTCGGCGTGCTGGCACTGGTCGACCGTGAAGAGGGTGGACGCGAAGCGATCGAGTCAGCAGGGACCCAAGTCGTCAGCCTCGTTCGCGTAAGCGAAATCATCGAGACACTTCGCGACTAGTCGGCTCCTCAAGCTTTGTCTTGGGTATCCAGCCGGGGTAGGCCGCTGAGGGACGGAAGGCACACAGCACGTGGGCGTATGGCAGAACGAGCTCGGTTCTGAAATACTGAACCATTCCCTGGCCGTCGTAGACGCTGCGAAATCTGACCGGCGACATCTTCATCATCGTGCGAACATGCCGTCCGAAGCTCTGGGGCGACGAGTAGTCGAGGTGGTTCGCCACCCTCGCCACCGAAAGTCCCGGATTCTCGAACAGCCGCGCAGCACGAATGAGCCGAGCGAGGGCGAGATACCGCTTGGGAGGGGGCAGCTTGGCGCGGAAGAATCTGCTCATCAGCGTACTCGGCAGAATATTCAGATTGCAGGCAAGCTGGCGTACCGTTGCTATCCGCGGCGAGGAGTCGAACAACAGCTCGAAGAAGCGCCAGCAGTCCCTCGATACGCCCGGAAGATCGAGACTAATCTGGGACAGAGCCGATCGCTGCAGATCGCTCGAGCCCTGAGTGGCGAGAAGATTTCGCAGAGTTTGCCAGCCGGCCGGCATGCGCGCGTCGACGAGAGTACGGATCCCCAGCTGCCCGAGTGCAAGGGTGGAGTGTGGCGTCGAGCTCTGAGTCTCGGTGAGGAGGGCCACCGCTGGAACTCGCGGAAACTCTCTCACCATGGCCGCCACTCGTGCTGAGCTTTGCGACCCGTACCGGGTGACGGAAATGAGAACCAGCTTCGTTCTCTGCTGGCGCAGATCGGCGAGCACTTCCTCCATTGACTCGCGGTGCAGCGGCTCGCAAAGTCCCTGAGCCGCGGCGTCAACCCGGGAACGCTCCAGAGGAGTCAGGATGGTCGAGACGGGAGTGCGTTGAGCGTCACGCTTCACGTTGGACGGCATAATGGACCCTCGCGATTTTATGAGATCAGAAATCTTTCCGCGGCGGGAAGAATACCAGAGCGCGTCAGACATACGTCACGAGTATATTTGTACCAGGCAATCGGTCGGACGATCGCGCGTTAGTATCCTTGTGATACTTAATTCGAGGAAAGTCCGGGCTCCATTGGACAGACCGCCAGGTAACGCCTGGGCACAGGCAGCGTGAGCTGCCTACGTGACGGACAGTGCCACAGAGAAAAGACCGCCACCTCTCGAGGTGGCAAGGGTGAAAAGGTGGGGTAAGAGCCCACCGCGTTCGTGGCAACACGAACGGCACGGCAAACCCCGCTCGGAGCAAGGCCAAATATGCGGCGAGGGGTGTCCACCTCGACCAAGACGCCGCGGGTAGGCTGCTAGAGGGCATGGGTGACCATGCTCGTAGAGAAATGATCGTCCGGGCTATCTTCGGGTAGCTCGACAAAACCCGGCTTA
>JBDSRC010000079.1:0-5179 GCA_039929505.1 Gemmatimonadaceae bacterium | reverse complement strand
TCCACGTTCCACCGACGCCGGGCACTTCAGCCTGGCCGCCGAGCTTGCCTTCGGTTCCCACCTCGCGCGCGACACGCGTCACTTCCGCGGCAAACGCGCTCAGCTGGTCGACCATGATGTTGATCGTATTCTTCAGCTCGAGAATCTCTCCGCGCGCATCAGCGGTGATCTTCCGGGACAAATCTCCGCGCGCAACAGCGGTGGTGACGTCGGCGATATTTCTCACCTGGCCGGTGAGGTTCGACGCCATGAAGTTCACGTTATCGGTGAGATCCTTCCACGTTCCGGCCACCTGCGGCACCTGTGCCTGCCCACCGAGCCTGCCTTCCGTACCCACTTCCCTCGCGACTCGCGTCACTTCTTCGGCGAACACACCGAGGGAATCGACCATGGTGTTGACCGTATTTTTCAGCTCCAGAATCTCGCCCTTCACATCGACGGTGATCTTGCGCGACAGATCGCCTTTCGCGACCGCGGTGGTGACGTCGGCAATGTTTCTGATCTGGCCGGTGAGGTTCGACGCCATCGCGTTCACGTTGTCCGTCAGGTCCTTCCACGTCCCGGCGATTCCCGGCACCTGCGCCTGTCCGCCCAGCTTCCCTTCGGTTCCGACTTCTCTTGCCACTCGTGTAACTTCGGACGCGAATGCTCCGAGCTGATCGACCATGGTGTTGATCGTGTTCTTGAGCTCGAGCGTCTCGCCGCGGGCTTCGACCGTGATCTTCTGCGACAGGTCTCCCTTCGCGACCGCGGTCGTGACGGCGGCGATGTTTCTCACCTGGCTGGTGAGGTTACCAGCAAGCGTATTCACGTTATCAGTGAGCACTCTCCACGTCCCTCCGACTCCGGGCACTTCCGCCTGTCCGCCGAGCTTCCCTTCAGTGCCAACCTCTCTCGCCACTCGGGTTACTTCGTCAGCGAAGGCGCCGAGCTGGTCGACCATCGTGTTGACGGTGGTGCCGATTCGCAGAAATTCGCCTTGAACAGACTTGCCCTCGATCTCGAGCACCATTTTCTGACTCAGATCCCCCTCGGCGACCGCGGTCAGCACGCGCGCGACTTCGGATGTCGGGGAAACGAGATCGGTGATGAGGGAGTTGATCGAGGTGACGGTGGTCCGCCAGCCGCCGGTCACCGGTCCGAGCGATGCGCGCTCGGTCATCTGACCTTCCCGTCCAATCGTGGTACTGACTCGGATCATCTCGGCAGCCAGCGACTCGTTGAGCTTGGCGATGCCATTGAACGCGTCGGCTATCTCGGCCAAGAGTGGCTCTTCGCCGAAGGGGAGGCGGGCCTCGAAATCTCCATCCCTCAGATCCCGCATCGCGGCCAGCACGCGGCGGAGGTCTACCTCGCGTATCCGTCCGCCGGCGCCGAGTACATCGGAGCCGTCACCGCCATCTCCGTCATTTCCGTTGCCGCCGTTCTGCCCGCCGTTCCGGCCCTTTCCGCCGTTCCTTCCGTTCTTGCGGCGCAGGGCTTTGGAGGATGGGCTCTGGGAGCGGATCGGACGCTCTTCCGACTCCGCTTCTTCAATTTCAAAAGTGTCGCCGATTTCCACGACTTGCTCCTTGGTATGACTGCTCAGTGCCCGCCTTCGCGGCTCAAAATCCAGCTTCCAACGCGGGCGCGCCCGGGAGGATGGGTTCGGTTCTACTGTTCAAAAGTGGGACCGTTCCAAGCTCTTGGCCTGTCAGCGTGTTACCGAGGCGGCCAGAACCTCGACGCGATCACCGATACCGATCTCGCCCTGGTCGATGACGCGAGCGTAAACCCGGCTCCAGCCGGGGTGGACCTTCTGCGAGATCCGAACGAAACGTCCGTCCAGGAACGAGTGGCGAATTGTCTTGCAGGGTGAGGTGAAAGAGGTGATTTCCAGAACGACGGATTCACCCACCTTGAGCCGCACGCCGGGCATGACCGACTCCCAGCGCAATCCCTCGACGGTCAGGTTTTCTCCCGCGCTGCCGGGCTCGATCGGATGTCCCTCTGCCTGGAGTGCGTGAACCCTTTCGAGGGAAAAGAGGCAAACCGCCCGGTCTGGACCTCCGTGGTGGACCTTGTCGTTTTGATCGTCTCCTTGAAGCCCTAACAGCGCCACTTTTGCGCCAGTAATGCGTCTTTTGGGCACTCCACCACCCGAAATGTTGATTGAGGCCAAGATTCCTGTGTGAAGACCGCGGCCGGGTGAGCTTACCGAGTCATTTGCCATCGACCTTTCCTCGTACACCACGCTTTCTCAAATCCGCCGCACTTATCGAAGTTTTTTCCTGCGCAACGAAAGCGACCGGAATTCCGCCGTTGCTCGTGCTGAATCTGGCCCGCATTGGGATATCCATCTGCCGTGACAGCTTCGTATCCGCCGTCAGTATCCCGAGTCTCCACCCGTCCGCGGATTTGACCGCCGATCCGAGTTTCGCGTAGAGATTCCGCAGGCCGTCAGGATCACCGACTCTGACCCCGTAGGGTGGGTTGGTCAAAACCCAGCCTGGGCGATCCTGGGTTCCGATCTCGTGCAGCGATGCCGAGAGCGACCGCACCGCGAAGCGAACATCTCCGCCGACGCCCGCCCGCTCGGCGTTACGTCCCGCCGCTTCGATCGCCCCGGCGTCCCGGTCGGCGCCGGTGATCATCAGGTCAGAGCCCGCGCTCCTGGAGGTACTGCTCGCGCTCTCCAGCGTTCGCTCCCAGGTCGCCTTCTCGAATGCAGGCCACTCCATGAACGCGAATCTTCTGTGCAATCCCGGTGCAATCCCGCGCGCGAGCAACGCCGCTTCGATCGGTATTGTCCCTGAGCCGCACATCGGATCCGATAGGGGCTCCGCTGCCTTCCATCCGCTCGCGAGCAACATTGCCGCCGCCAGCGTTTCGCGGAGCGGTGCCCTTGCAACCTCGAGACGATAGCCGCGCCGGTGCAGAAGCTCGCCGGAGGTGTCGGCGCTGATCTCACATTCGTCGTCCACGATGCGAACGATGAACAGCTGCACTCGCGCTTCAGGTTGTGCCTCGCCCGCGCTGTCCTGATCCGGGTCCATTGCCTGAGGCTCGCTCTCGAGCGCGGTTACCCCCGGTGCAACTCTCGCGATCGAATCGATGACACGCTGCGCGACTGCGTCCGAATGATAGAGTCTGGATTTTCGACATGTCGCGCGCACGCTTACCGCCGAGTTTGCGGAGAGATACTCCAGCCACGGAACCTGTCTGGCGCGCCGCTCGAGCTCGTGAAATGTGCTGGCGTGGAAGCGCGCAACGCGCACGACGACTCTGCTCGCCGTGCGCAGCCACAGGTTGGTCGCGTACATCGTTTCCGCGTTTCCCCGGTACGAAACGCCACCGTCTCCGGCCTTCCCTTTGACGCCGAGGCGCTTGAGCTCACCAAGCGCGATCGATTCGAGACCGGGGGCAGTTACGGCGAATAGATCACTGGCACTCATCGGCGGCATGGTCGATAAACCTACTCGGTCGGCGATGGGTAATTGTCTTTGCCCGTAAGAAGCGCCCCATCGGCGGAATAGTTTGTGCCTGTACCCGGGGTAGTGCAAAAACGAATAGATAAAGAGTCAGCCCGTAAGCTGCTCCATGAGCGCTTTGGGCACTCCGATTTCCGCCCCGGGCAATGGGAGCCGCTCGAGGCCGTTCTTGACGGCGAAGACGCGCTGGTCGTGATGCCGACAGGGAGCGGAAAATCGGTCATATACCAGCTGCCCGGTGTTCTCCTCCCGGGTCTGACCATCGTCGTCAGTCCGCTCATCGCCTTGATGAAGGACCAGCACGACAAGCTGTGTGCTCAGGGCGTCAGCTCGGTCGCGATGCATTCTCACCTTTCCACCTCCGAGTCACGCGAGGCTCACCGTCAGATCGCGGACGGTGAAGGGGAGATTCTCTACCTCACACCAGAGCGTTTCAAGGATCGCGCGTTCTTCGAGCACCTGCTGTCGCGACCGATCAGTCTCTTCGTCGTGGATGAAGCGCATTGCGTCAGCCAGTGGGGACACGATTTCCGTCCCGATTACCTCTCGCTTGGTGGGATCGCCAAGCGCCTCGGCCGTCCGCCTATTCTTGCCCTGACCGCCACCGCGACGGCGCACGTGCAGAACGACATCATCCGTCAGCTCGGCATGACCGACCCGCACGTTACGATCACCGGATTCGCCCGACCGAATCTTCGGTTTGAGGTTGTTCGCACCGTCAACGACGGGATCAAGGACACTTCGCTCAAGCAATCACTCCGTGAATTCGAGGGATCGGGCGTCATCTACGTCGCTACGGTGAAGGAAGCCGAGCGGCTGCACGCGATGCTCGCCGATGAATTCGAGGTAGGGCTGTATCACGGAAAGCGACCGGCGGCGGACCGCAAGGATGTTCAGAACCGGTTCATGGCCGGCGACCTCAAGGCGATCATCGCCACGAATGCATTCGGCTTGGGCATCGACAAGCAGAATCTGCGCTTCGTGATCCATTATCACTTTCCCGGATCGATCGAGGCGTACTACCAGGAAGCAGGGAGAGCCGGCCGCGACGGGGATCCGGCGATATGCCGCGTCCTCTACCGGGTTGAGGACAAGCGGATCCAGTCCTACTTCCTCGGAGGCAAATACCCGGAGGTGCAGGAAGCCGCGCAGGTCGCGATCGCACTTGAGAAGTATCCGCTCAAGACTCCCGTGCTGCTCGATGACCTCGTGGAGCTGACCGGAATTCCCTCGCGCAAGGCGAAGATCGTCTTCGCGTTGCTCAAGCGGCACGGACTCGTTCGAGAGCATCGCGGTGGAAAATGGGAGCGACTCGGGGAGGACCTCACCGCCGTCGACCTCAGCGCTGATCTACAGGACTACGAGGAGCGGCGCGCGATGGATCAGGAAAAGCTCCGGACGATGATCCAGTTCTGTCAGACAACGCAGTGCCGTACCCGCTACATCCTCGAGCACTTCGGCGAAGAAGTGGATCCCGACTGGCAATGTGACAACTGCGATGCCTGCGACGAAGCAGTGGTTCCAGCTCTCGCCAGGGGTGCGTAGCACCAGCTGATCGAGTACCTCGCGGTGCTCTCACTCAGGGCGTGATACATTATGCCCATGCAAAACAGCCTGGCGGTCAAGCTTCTCCGCGGTTCGCTGTTTCTGATTCTGGCGCTCCTCGCTTCGATGCTGCCCCGAGTGCTCGACCTGCCCGAGGTCGCCAA
>JBDSRC010000078.1:0-3190 GCA_039929505.1 Gemmatimonadaceae bacterium | reverse complement strand
TGAGCGCCGCGGCGGTAGCGGCGCGGTAGAGCGACCCCGAATCGACGTGAAGGTAGCCCAGCTTGTCCGCGACGAGCTGCGCGGTGGACGATTTTCCCGAAGCAGCCGGACCATCGATGGCAATCACGCGGGCGCGCTGAGTCAGGCGACCGCCCTCTTCAGATCACTCCAGAAACCCGGATACGACACAGCGACACTTTTCGCGTCCCGGATCTCGACCCGATTTCCGCGCACCGCTCCGAGCACGCCGAACGCCATCGCGAGGCGGTGATCGCCTCGTGGGTCGATCGTTCCGGCCAGCGCCTTCTTACCGCCATGGACCCGCAGGCCGTCAGGGAGCTCCTCGGCGTCGGCGCCAATGCGGAGAAGATTTTCGACTACCGCGGCGATGCGGTCACTCTCCTTTGCGCGCAGCTCCGCCGCTCCGGTGATCTCCAGGTCCACGCCGGATCCCGCCGCCAGGCACGCCAGGATCGGGACCTCATCAATCATCGCCGGGATCTCCGCTTCTCCAATGCTGATCGAGTCGAGGGGAGCCGGTCTCACTCTCAGCGAGCCAATCTGCTCGCCCGAGATTTCTCTGACGCCCTCTCGGGAAACGTCTCCCCCCATTCGAATCACCGCGGCCAGAAAGCCAGCGCGTGTTGGGTTGAGGCAGACATCCTCGAGCACCAACTCTCCTTCATCGGCCATCGCGGCCAACGCCACGAACATCGCGGCCGACGAAGGATCCCCGGGAACCTCGAACTCCACTGCTTCGAGCCGGCGCGATGGACGCAGGCACACCTGGTTGCGATCATTCTCGACATCGACGCCCATCGCGCGCAGCATGCGCTCGGTGTGATCGCGCGAGCGAATCTTTTCGGTGACGCGCACTTCTACCCCCGCAATCACACCGGCCAGAAGAACGGCACTCTTCACCTGTGCGCTCGATCCGCCGGTGTCCCAGTCGATGCTGCGCAGATCGACACCGCGAACCGTCATCGGCAACCCATCCCCTTTCTCGAAATCGACGCGTGCGCCCATGTAAGTCAGCGGCTCGGCGATCCGCTTCATCGGTCGCCGGCTCAGGCTCTCATCTCCCTCGAAGCGCGCGGAAAAGGGGTGCGCGGCAACCATTCCCGCCACGAGACGCGTGGTCGTACCGCTGTTGCCGCAGTCGAGGCTCGTCCGTGGGGGACGCAAGCCGCGGAGACCAACGCCAACGATGCGCACCACGTCGGCAAGCGGTGGAATGTCGACGCCAAGAGCGCGCAGAACGCGGGCCGTCGAAGCGACGTCTTCCGAATCCAGGACGCCGCGAATCAAAGACTCGCCCGCGGCCAGAGACGAGAGGATCAGCGCGCGATGCGAGATTGACTTGTCGCCCGGCATTCGCACCGAACCGTGCACCTTCACCTGAGCCAGCTCTCGAGTGCCGTTGCAGCGTCGGTTTTCTCGTCCCGGTATTTCACGATCACCGGAGTCTGGAGGGAGATTCCCTGGCTCTTCCCCCATTGTCCCTTCACCGCCCGCGCACCCGGCACCACGACGGCGTTTTCCGGGATTGTCAGCGGACGATCTCCTTCGGCGCGGTGAATCGTTTCGCGCTCGAGGTCGAACACCGGTGTTCCGCGCGTCAGCACGACCCCGGCACCGATCACCGCCCGCTTCCTGACGACGGTTCCTTCATAGATCCCGCAGTTTCCGCCGATAACCACGTCGTCCTCGACGACAACGGGAGAAGCGTTGACCGGCTCGAGAACGCCGCCAAGCTGAGCGGCCGCGCTCAGATGCACGCGCTCACCTACCTGTGCGCACGACCCGACGAGTGCGTGTGAATCGATCATCGTGTCCTTCCCGACATACGCTCCGACATTGATGTACATCGGGGGCATGCAAACCACGCCGCTGGCCACATAGGCGCCGCGGCGAATACTCGAGCCGCCGGGAACGATCCGGATTCCGTCGGAGCTGTTGATGGCACGCGGCGGATAGGTGTCCTTGTCGAAGAAGGACAATCGCACGCCTCCGCCCGCCCCCATCGACATGTCGACGATTTTTCCGGCACGAAAGCCGAGGAGAATGCCGCGCTTCACCCAGGGCACTGCTCGCCAATCACCGGTCTCGGGATGCATGACGGCCGATCTGACCGTGCCGGCTTCCAGCGCATCGAGGAGCTCATCGACTGTCCGACGCGCATCTCGTGGAAGCTTTGCCCCCGTCGCGACCGCGGCGAGCGCTTCGATGCGCTTTTCGAGATCCGGGCCCCCCGCCCCCGCCGATCCAGGTGATCTCATGCGGTCAGCGCACCGATCGACGCGAGGGAAGAGCGGACGGTGGCTTCAAACTTGGGCGCCAACGGAACGAGTGGCAGGCGCACAACGCTGAGCATTCTCCCCATCATCGCGAGACCGGCCTTCGCCGGGATCGGATTCGATTCGACGAACGCGGCGGCAGTCCACGCCGCGAGCTGGTGGTGTACTTCCCTCGCCGACGCGTAATCTCCGGCCGCGCACAGCTCGGTGAGCCTGGCAACCAGCCTGGGCGCGGCGTTCGATGTGACGGAGATCACTCCGTCGCCGCCGTCCGCCATCACCTGAAGGGTGAGGGGATCGTCTCCCGACAGGACCGAGAAGCGCGCGGGCCGGTGACGAATTATCTCGCCGATCTGCGCCAGGTTCGCGGACGCTTCCTTCACCGCAATGATGTTCTCGTGCTCGGCCAGCTCGAGTGTGGTCGCCGCCTCGACGTTGCTGCCGGTGCGTCCAGGAACGTTGTAAACGACGATTGGAATGCCGACGGCGTCGGCGATCGCGCGAAAGTGCGCAACTATTCCGCGCTGCGGCGGCTTGTTGTACATCGGCGATGCATGGAGCAGGTGGGTCGCACCCACGCTCTCCATCTCCCGCGAGAGCGCGATCGCCTTTTTGGTATCGTTCGACGCGGCTCCGGCAACTATCGGTACGCGTCCCGCGGTTTGCTCGACGGTGATCTCGACCACCCGCCGGTGCTCCGCGCCCGTCATCGTCGCCGCTTCGCCGGTCGAGCCGCACGGAACGAGAAAATGAACGCCGCTCTCGATTTGCCAATCGACGAACGACCGCAGCGATCGCTCGTCCAGCTCACCCGATGCCGTAAAGGGGGTGACGAGGGCGGTACCGCACCCCGTGAGCCTCTGCGCGTCCATCGAACCTCCACGTGGGACATT
>JBDSRC010000077.1:0-4163 GCA_039929505.1 Gemmatimonadaceae bacterium | reverse complement strand
GGCGAAGCGCGATTACCGGCCGTCGCCGGTGTTTCGCGGGCCGGCCGGCAACGGTCCGAGGAACCGGGACAGTGCAATCAATACCACGCCTGGCAGGGCGACGGTCAGCAGCGCTCGCACTCCGAAGGTGTTGAACGCGACGAGTCCAGCGAGCAACACCAATCCATCGACAGCGAGCACGATGCGGGCGAGTGTCTGGTAGCGCTCATACTGTGCGAAGCCCGTCGCGACCAGCGCCACACTACCCGTAACGAAGTAGACGAGCCACACGAGCCCGCCATATCGGATCTCCTCGCCCTCGCCAGTCGCGATCATCGAACCGCCATAGAGCGCCATTCCGAGTAGCGACATGCCCAGCAGGATCGCGAAAAGATCGGCAAGCTGCCGGGAACCTGCGCTCGTGGTCTGAACGGCGGTGCGATCGGTCATTTTGGAATCCAATGGTGTTGAGGTCAATTGCTGACTAGTGCAGTCGGCGGCATCGGCGATCCAAACTACAACTTACGACTACCGGCCCGGGGCGGTGGGCGGGCCGGCCAAGAGATACGGGCTTTAGTTAAGGGCGGTCCGGTTCAGCCCGCAACTCACGGCCGGCACGCCCAGAGCCCCCGGCCGGTAGTCGTAAGTTGCAGTTAACGGTCTCTGGGCGGGCCGGCCGGTAGTCGTAAGTTGCAGTTAACATCTCTAGAACTTACACAACCCAGAGTACGTCTCCGGCCTTCGATCACGATAGAACTGCCACACGTTCCGCACCTCGCGAATCTGGTCGAGATCGAGCTCCGCCGTAATCAGCTGGTCGCGATCGCGAGCCGCTTCCGCCACGATTTTCCCCCGCGGGTCGCAGAAGTAGCTCTGCCCGTAGAACTCGCCGATGTTCCACGGCTTCTCGAAGCCGACACGATTGATCGCCCCGACAAAAAACGCGTTCGCAACCGCGTGTGCCGGTTGCTCCAGCTTCCATAAATATTCGGACAGCCCCGCGACTGTCGCCGAGGGATTGAACACGATCTCGGCCCCATTCAGGCCCAGCTCGCGCGCCCCTTCAGGAAAGTGACGGTCGTAGCAGATGTAGACACCGACCTTGGCGTACTGTGTGTCGAAGACGGGATAGCCGAGATTCCCCGGCTTGAAATAGAACTTCTCCCAGAACCCAGGAGCGGTGTGGGGGATGTGATTCTTCCTGTATTTCCCGAGATACTTTCCATCCGCGTCGATCACTGCGGCGGTGTTGTAGTAGACGCCCGTGCCTTCTTCTTCGTAGATCGGAACGATTATCACCATCGAGTGCCGCTTCGCGACTTCCTGCATGAGCCGCGTTGTCGGTCCGTCAGGAATCTTTTCTACCGAGTCATACCACTTCGTGTTCTGCTCGGCGCAAAAGTAGGGACCGGTGAAGATCTCTTGCATGCAAACGATCTGCACCCCCGCGCTCCCCGCCTGATCGAGAAACTTCAGGTGCTTCTCGATGTTGGCTTCGCGGATTTTCTCGAGCGGCGCATCCGTCGGGCCCGCATGGGTAGCCTGGATCAGACCGCACTTGACGATACGAGGCATTCAGTACTCCCTGGCTCTTGTTGGTGGCGCCGCCGTTTCCGCGTCGCGCCTCATTAACAACCAGTATATGACGAAGCTCAGCGCGAAAGTCACGAACCATGCGTACGAATAGACGCGGTCGAAGACATTCGGGTTGGCGACCACTCCGCCGGGTGTCGTTACCGCGCGAAGAAAGCCGGGCACTACCGGCGCGATCGAAAGGACGAGCGCAATGATCGCACACGGGTTGAAGCCATTCCGATACGTGTATGTCCCGTGCTCCCGGTACAGATCGTCTACGGAAAGCCGCTGTTTCCTGATCACCCAGTAATCGGCGATGAGAATTCCTCCGAGGGCGCCCATCAGGCTCGAGTAGCCTAATAGCCAGGTGAAGATGTAGGCCGCGGCGTCGGAATAAAGTTTCCACGGCATCATCATTACACCGAGCACGGCGGTAATGAGACCACCGGTCACGTAGCTGATGCGCCGCGGGCTCAGGTTGGAGAAATCGTTCGAGGGCGAGACGACGTTCGCTGCCATGTTGGTGGTCAGCTGCGCAGCGAGAACTATGAGAGCGGCGAAGATGATCACACCGGCCGAGCCGATCCTGCTGACGAGAACGACCGGGTCCCAGATTGCCTCACCGAAGATCACGATCGTCGCACTCGTCACCGCGACACCGATGAACGCGAAGGCAGTCATGGTCGTCGGCAATCCCAAAGCCTGTCCGAGTGCCTGCGACCGCTGGCTCTTCGCGTAACGCGTGAAGTCGGGGATGTTGAGGCTCAGTGTTGCCCAATAGCCGACGTTAGCGGTAAGGGCCGCCGGGAACAGCGCCCAGAAATTCGCGTTGCCCTGAAGTCGCTCCGACTGTTGGAGAATGTTGCCGAGCCCACCGCCATTTCGAATCGCCCACCAAAGGAGAATCGCTCCTCCCGCGAGCAGCACCGGCGCCGACCAGCTCTCCAGAATCTTGATCCCCTCGGTGCCTTTGAGAATGATCGCGACCTGAATCAGCCAGAAGATCCCGAACGCGATCGCCGTCGACCCTGGCACATTCGCCCACGCGGGCCACGCGGCTTTCATCAGAGCGTCGAGCGCCAGCGCTCCAATCCAGGTCTGTATGCCGAACCATCCGCAAGCCACCACCGCTCGCAGCATCGCGGCGACGTTCGCACCGCGAACGCCGAAGCTCGCGCGGCAGAGGACGGGGAACGAAACGCCGTACCTGGTTCCCGCGTGCGCGTTGAGAATCATGGGAACGAGCACGATCAGGTTGCCGAGCAGGATCACGACCATTGCCTGCCACCATGTCATTCCCTGCTGCATCAGACCCGAGGCGAGCGTGTAGGTCGTGATGACGACGCTCATCCCGATCCAGAGCGCGGCAATGTTGTAGGTGGACCAAGTGCGCTGCTCGGGAGCGGTCGGAGCGAGATCCTCGTTCCAGAGCGGGCTGTTCCTGATGTCTTCGCCGGCTGTCACCGACCCAGGCCCGCGGTTTTCCGGGGGAGCCACTGCCCTCTCCCTTCGCTTCCAACCACTCGATAGTCGTCGACGATCACGTCTCCCCGCGAAAGAGTGGTGCGCGAAAATCCAGCGAGGTCCCATCCTTCATATGGTGACCAGTCGGCGTTCGTCTCCATCGACCCGTTCGCCGAGCTCACCTTGTGAGTTTTTGCCGGATGTATGATCGCAATGTCAGCGTCCGCTCCAACCTGAATCGCGCCCTTCTTCGGGTAGAGGCCCATGATGCGCGCGGGATTGGTGCTCAGCTTCATGCACATGTCCTCGAGGCTGATCCTGCCGCCGAGCACGCCGTGGGTATAGGTGAGCGGAAGAAGCGTCTCCAGACCCGGCATGCCCATCGGGATCTTGGTCCAGTCGCCGTTCCACATCGCCTTCTGCTCGCGGTTGAATGTGCAGGTGTCAGTCGAGACGACCGAAACCTCACCGCCGCGCATGCCCTTCCACAGGCGTTCCACATCGCGGGGCTTCTTGAGCTGCGGACAACAGGCGTAGAGATGCCCGTCTTCTCGGTCGAAAACCGAATCGTCGAGCACGAGATACTGCACACACGTCTCGGCGAGCACCGGCACTCCGCGCGCCTGTGCCGCGCGCACGATGTCCGCTCCTTCGCCGGTCGACATGTGAACGATGTACAGCTGTCCGCCCGTCACCTCACACCATTGGACCGCGCGCTGGATTGCCTCCGCCTCGACGAAGTTCGGCCGCGTCATCGGGTGGAGGCGCGCTCCGTACTTCTTCATCAGCTCCGGAGTATGTGATCGGGCGATCAGCTCGTCGAGCACCCGCGCCGACTCGGCGTGGACGAGCAGCATCGTCCCGTATTCCTTCATCTTCTCGAGCGTTCCGAACATCGCCCGGTCGTCGGACTGCCAGCCCTCGGATTCATAGATCATGAATTCCTTGAAGGTCGTAAAGCCGCGATCGACCATTCCCCTGATCTGATCCTTGTGATCGTTCCAGCGGGTGATGCAGATGTGGAACGTGTAGTCGATGAGCGATTTTCCTTCGGCCTTCTTCATCCAGTTGTCGGCCGCCTGGCCGAGCGACTCGCCAGCGTAAGGAATCGCGAAGTCGATGAGCGTGGTAACCCCGCCGCGCGC
>JBDSRC010000076.1:0-2990 GCA_039929505.1 Gemmatimonadaceae bacterium | reverse complement strand
CGCGACCGGCTGATCGCGATCAGACCGTTGCTGCTCGCGATGGGCGCGATCGCGCTGGCATTTCTCTGGGTGCGAACCGCGGTTCTGGCTGAAACTCGCGGAGTTCCTCCGGACACGACCAGCTTGTTCGTGAACCAACCTTACGGGTTCCGTGCAATGACGATGCTGGCGGTCGTGCTGCAGTGGGCGCGCCTCCTGGTATGGCCCGCCACTCTGTCGGCGGATTACTCTCCCCGGCACGTCGAGCTCGTCACGAGTCCCAGCATCGATACGATGGCTGGAGTAGCCATACTCGTGGCTCTACTCATTATCGCGATTCAACACCACCGCTCGGCTCCGGTCCTGACGTTCGCGATCGCGTGGATGGCGGTGTCGCTTCTCATTCCGAGCAATCTGATAATCCCGACAGGATTCGTCATGGCCGAGCGCACGCTTTTCGCGGCGAGTGCGGGGGCGATGCTGTGCGTCGGCTGGATCGCGATGAAGCTGGTACCGGACTTCACCAGGCTCGCGGAGGTTCCGCGGCGCGTAACGCTGACCGCGATCGCCGGGGTTCTGCTCATGGGCGTGGTGGCCAGCGCCGTTCGGCAGCGCGTGTGGCGTGACAACGTGACGTTGTTCACGCAGACCGTCGCCGATGCGCCCGGGAGCTACCGGGCACGGATGGCGTATGCGGCCGTACTGTTCGAGCGGAAACAGAAAGCCGAGGGGTTCAAGCAGCTGGACATCGCAAACAATCTCTTCCCCGACGACCCGCCGCTGCTCGAGTTCGCCGCCGAAGAATACGCAAAGGCGGGCAAGTGTCCGGTTTCAGCGAGGCTCTATAAAAAGATCGTGGACAAATATCCCACGCACCTCAGCGCGCGCATCGGGCTGGTCGGGTGCCTGATAGTTCTGCGCGACCACTCGACTGCGCGAGCCGTTGCGCGAGCGGGCCTCACGACCGGAATACCGCAGACCGCGTTGCGACAGCTGATCCACATCAACGACAGCGTCGAGACCGCGGAGCGGATGAACAGAGGGAAGAGCGCCAATCCCCTCGCCCGTAACTAACTCGGTTTCGGAGCTACCCGGCTTGCCACAGCACCTTCACTCCGTCCTGGTATGGCACGAGCGTAGGCTGCTGATCGTCACGAAGTCGCAGCAACATCAGCGGCACCCGGTCGGGATATTTGCGTATCAGGCGCGCGTTAGCTTCGGGACCCATGTCGCGAGCGAACATGCGACCTTCCCGGGCAAGCCCGGGAAGGTCGCCTTGCCAGAGTAATGGGCCCACGTCCACGATACCGAGCGTATCGGATGCGACTTCGCGCAGACATTCGGGCGAGAGCGTCACACCCGGTCGCACCCGGATCTCGTCCTCTTCCGCAATTCGCATCAAGGGTGGCGGGTCGCGCGGCACGAAGCTGAAATCGAGCGGTGGTGCCTGCCCTCGCGTGGCCGCGGGCGAAGAGTACCAGCGAGCGTAACGATCGGACTCGCAGGTGGTGTTCTGCCTGAGCGCCGCTTCGAGTGAATCGAGCCTCATGCCATGCGCGAGGAAGCGGCTAGCGACTCTTCCCGTCCACGCGCCGTGCACGAACACGAGAGTCGGCCCGTCTTCCGGGGGGAGGACTATCCTGCTGCTCTGCATCCACCCGCCACCGTAGCTCGCGAGACGCTGGGGCCCGAGATAAGCGATCCCCGCGAGCCAGGAGAGCGCGAGCGTGAGGACGAGCGCCGCGCGCGGCGAGTAATTCCCCCACAGCGTGTCGGCCGGAATGAGTCTTACGAGTCCGACTGCCGCAACCGCGAGAAGAAGCGACCACGGAGCCGCAAACTCATTGAGCATGCGCGGGCCCATGAACATCCCGTGGTGCCAGTAAAGCGCGTTGGCGACAATCGGAAGCAGCGCCCACAAAGCAGTGACGCGGACTCCAACCGTGAAGCGATTCGCCAGCAGCAGGAAGAGTCCCGCAACGACTACCGCGGGCAGCGGCGTCTCGAGCAGGTAGAGGCTCAAGGTGACGAGATCTGACGACGTGAATCCCAGCGCCTGCACGGGGCCGTACATGGCGCCGGTGGGATCACGGTGAAAGCCCGGGCCCACCAGCGGTCCCTGCGACGCGACATAGCCGAACCGGAAAGGGCTGCCGAAGAAGTGCTGATTGTAGGCGCCCAGCCCCGCGAGTATGGGCGTGATGCCGGCGAGCGCGGAGAGTGCGCGCTGGAAAAATCTCGAGAGGAAGCCCTCTGACCCCGCTCGCGTTTTGAGCGCCCACACGACGGCTACTACCAGTGCGACTACAAGCGCGCTGAGAGGGCGCACGGAGAACACCATCCCGACCGCCGCCCCCGAAGCCGCCGCCCACCAGAGGCTGTCGTCGTCCCGGCTTCGCACCGCGAAATAAACGGCGGCCGACGCGAACGCGCCCGCGCCCGCGTGATTCATGAACGCGCCCGCCAGTCCGATCAGGAAAGGGCTCAGACAAAGCATGATGGAGCCAAGCCGGGCGGTCGCTCTGTCATCGCGGAGCAGTCTCTCCGCGGCCAGCGCGGTAAAGAACACGGTCAGGCCCGCGAAGATTGGTCCGATCGCCTGCACGATTCCCAGGCGCAGACCCAGGGCGAGAAACAGCAGGTATCCGGGCGGATACTGGGAGACCCAGCCGTTCGGGGTGACGAGTGAATTCGGCAGGTGCCAGAATTCGAGCAGCTCATCGGCCGGCCCACTAAGCTGCCCAGCCGCGATGAACCGCGCGTGAGTGAGCTGCACCATCGAATCGATGAGATTCGGCTTGCCCTCGAGAACGAGGAGAGAGAAAACAAGCGTGATCAGCGCGGTAACGGCTCCGAGAGCCACGGCGAACCAGAGAATTGGAAAGCTGACCAGCTTCGCGCCGACTCGAGCGAGCGTGCGATCGATCGCGGCTGGATCCAGCACCCTGCTGATGACTACGCCAACAACGATCGCGATGAACGATCCAACGAGGAGCAGCGTCCTCGAGATC
>JBDSRC010000075.1:0-5424 GCA_039929505.1 Gemmatimonadaceae bacterium | reverse complement strand
TCGGCCGCCACTACCACGCTGGCCTGAGCTCCGACATCGAGGATCATCGAATAGCCATCCTCGGTGCGGATAGCTTCGATCACTCCCTGCACGCGCTCCATGATCGGCTTGACGAGCTGGGCCTGACGAACCTGCATCGTTGAATCGAGTCCGCGCGCGCGACCCTGGTACTCGGCCTCGCGATCGCGGATCGCCTTTGCGCGAGTGTTCCGCACCGTCGTATCGAGCTTTGATGCATCCCGGTCGAACGACGCCATCATCGTAGTCAGTGAGTCGTTCATGCGCTGAAGCTGCTGACGATAGACCACCACCTCGCGGTCGAACTGCGCCTCGGCTTCCGCGCGGCCAGGAGCCTGCTGCAGCAGCATCGCGGAATTTATGTACGCAATCTTCGTTGGCCCCGCCGGCGCCGCCGCGGTCTGCGCGAAAGCGCTTCCCGCGAAGACGAGCGAAAGGGCGATTGAAAGCGAGCTCGCACGGTAAAGCACGCGCATTATTACTCCAGTGTTAGAAGAACTGTCCAAGTTTGAAGTGGAGCTTCCAGCCGGGCGTCGGGCGCCCCGCGGCATCCACCTTGTCGAATCCATACCCGATGTCGATACCTAAAGGTCCGAGCGGGCTCAGGGTACTGGCCCCGAATCCCGCGCTTCTGAACAAGCGAGTCGGATCGAACTCGCGCGGCTTGTTCCATACATTGCCGCCTTCGAAGAAAGTGTTCAAGTAGAGCGACTGATTCACCCGGAGACCCAGCTCGGCGGTCCCGACGAAAAACGCATTGCCGAAGGAGTTGGGGAGCGCCTGGGACTCGTCGCCAGCGGGATTGTAGCCGTCGGGCGTGATGGAGAACTCGTTATATCCGCGGAGAGCCTCGCCGTACTGCGTGCCTCCCAGCGCGAACGACTGTGAGTAGAAGAACGGGCCAGTACTTCCGAATACCGCGCCCGACCTCGCGCTGAGGCCAGCCACGAACACCACCGGCTCGGACCCAAGAATCGAGCCGCCAATCCTGCCGATAGGCGAATAGGAGCGCAGCTCGGTGGTGTAGCGCTGGAATGACGCGCTTCCCCCGAGAGGGCCGCCGTTGAACTGGGCGTTGAACGATTGAAGCCCACCGTCGGCCGGGAATGGAAGGCCGGTGCGGGTGTCGTGCTGAGCCGTAAACCCGAGCGTTGACCGGAAACAGTTATTGCAATTGGTGGACAAAGTGCCTGCGATTCCCTCGTTGCCGTACTTCACCCGCTCGCCGCCGTAGGAGACGAACAGCCGGGTGTACAGGGATTGGGGGACGGGGAAACCGGCCTGGATCTGTCCACCGGTACGCGTGGCCGCTCCAAGATTGGCGACCCTGAAGCGCGAGCGCGTGTGGTACGCGGTGAAGCTCCCGGAGATGCGCGAACCGCGCACGTTCGGGTCACTGTATGTGCCGTTGAAATCGTTGATGTAGCTGCCGAACTGCCACTGGATCTGCGCTCTCTTGCAGCGTCCGAGGAGATTGGGCTGATCGAGGCCGATGAATCCGCCCAGTCCGGTTCCCTGTCCCATCGACGCGCCGAAATTTACGTTACCGGTGCGCTTCTCCTTGACAGTAAACACGATGTCGACGTCGCCCTGATCTCCGCTCGGACGCGTATCAGGCGCGGCAAGCGGCGTCTCGAAAAAATTGAGGTTGCCGATGTTCTGGTAGCTCCGGATCAGATAGTTCCGGTTGAATACCTGACCTGGCGCGAGCACGATCTGCTCGCGAATGCACGACTCATGCGTGTAGTCGTTGCCGGCGATCTCGATGCGATTGACGATGGCCGGGGTTCTCTCCTCGATCTCCCAGCGAAGATTCACGGTGCGAACGGAATCTTCGCTCGGGATGCGCTCGGCGACGGGCCGGATCTGCGCGTAGATGTAGCCTTCGTCGTTGTACGCCTCAGACAGCTTCTGCTGCGCCTCTTCCCACCGCGCGACGTCGAAGGTGTTGGGCGGATTTACATAGCTGCGGCGCAGTAGCCCGGTGGCGCGCTGGGTGAGCGTCGCCTGCTGCTTCTTGCCGAATGGATAGAACAGCTCGACCTGGTCGGTGGAGAAGCGGCGATTGCCGATGACCTCGAAGCTCCCAACCTTGTACCTGGGACCTTCCTCGACGGTGATGTCGATGAGGCCCTTCCCCCGCTCGCGATCCACTATCAGGGTGTCCTTCAGGATCCTGAAATCGATGAATCCGCGGCTTCCATAAAGCTGGGGAATGCGCTCGGCGAGGTCCGTGGCGTAAACGGCGTCGTCGAACTCTCCATCGCGGGTCCACAGAAATCCTTCCGGCTTGGTCTCCATCGCGCCGACGACGTCAGTGTCGGACACCCGCGTGTTGCCGTTGACGCGGATTCCGGAGATCGCGAGCCTTTTTCCTTCGTCGATCCGGAAGTTTATCGTAAGCCTCCCGCTAACGAGGCTCGACTCCGGCTGCACCTTCGCGAGGTAATAACCCTTGCTCTCGTATAGCGAGTCAGTGCGCTCGATCGCGCTGGCGATTTTCGCCGGATCGAGAGGGACTCCTGTCGGAAAGCTGAGGCGCTCACGCACGTCCTTGGGCGAGACCTTATCGGCACCGATGACCTTGTAGGCTGCGAGGAGCGGGCGCTCCTTCACCTCGATCACGAGGTTTGCCCGCCCCGTGCCGGTCAGGCGGCATGAAATCTGGATGTCGTCGAACTGACCGGTGCCGTAAATGGACCGGACGGCGCGCTGGATGTCGGTAACGCTGAGGCTTGCGCCAGTAGTGAGGCCAGCCGACGACCGGATCGCCGCGGAATCGACGCGGGAGTTTCCGGAAACGACAATCGCGTCAGGCGTCGCGCAGACGCCAGGAGCAGGTTCCTGCGCTCCGAGCGGGGCGCCTATGATCGCAAGAAGAATGAACGGAGTTGCTAGTCTACGCATCGCACAAATATACACCAATAGGTTTTTCAGAGGTCCCCCCGCAGAGCGTCGATATTAGACAAAAAAAGGCCGCCCGAGAGTTGCTTCTCTCGGGCGGCCTCGCTTTCAGGAGCGTGGGTCGCTAGGCCTTTGCGGTACTGCTCAGCACGCGGAACTCGAGCCTCGTGCCATCGGCCGCAACGTCAACCTCGATCTCATCGCCCTTCGAGTACTCGGCGAGAAGGATCTTCTCGGAGAGCGGGTCCTCAATGTACTTCTGGATCGCGCGCTTGAGCGGACGGGCTCCGAACTTCTCGTCGTAGCCGTGCTTGACCAGGAAGGCCGAGCCGGCGTCGGTGAGCTTGAGAGTCAGCTCCTCGTCGCTCAGGCGCTTCTGCACGTCGTTGAGCAGAATGCCCACGATCTCCGCGATGTGCAGCTCGGAAAGCGGGTGGAAAACGATGACGTCGTCGAGCCGGTTCAGGAACTCCGGATTGAATACGTGCTGCATCTCTTCCTTCACCTTCTCCGCCATCCTCTCGAAGCTCGACTTCGCGTCGGGAGCATGGAAGCCGAGGCCGCGGCCCTTGGTGATATCACGGGCTCCGACGTTCGATGTCATGATCACGACGGTGTTCTTGAAGTCGATCACGCGACCGTAGTTGTCGGTCAGGTGACCCTCGTCGAGAACCTGGAGCAGGATGTTGAACACATCGGGATGGGCCTTCTCGATCTCGTCGAGCAGAACGACGCTGTAGGGCTTCCGACGCACTGCCTTGGTGAGCGTTCCCGAGTCCTCGTATCCGACGTAGCCCGGAGGGGCACCGATCAGGCGCGATACGGAGAACTTCTCCATGTATTCGCTCATGTCGACGCGAATGAGAGCAGACGGGTCGGCGAAAAGGAATTTCGCCAGTGAACGCGCGACCTCGGTCTTCCCGACGCCAGTTGGGCCAGAGAAGATGAATGACCCGATTGGACGATTAGGATCCTTCAAGCCAGCGCGGCTGCGGCGGATCGAGCGGGCAAGCGCCTTGATCGCCTCTTCCTGCGCGACGACCGAGGTGTGCAGCTCCTCTTCCATGCGCAGCAACCTTGCAGTTTCTGCTTCTTGCAACCGCATCACGGGAATACCCGTCCAGCGGCTGACGATGAAGGACACTTCCTCCTCGCCCAGCACCGGCCGGTGCGACTGGCGGTGCTTCTCCCACTCTTCCTGCTTGCGCCGGATATCACCCTGCAGCTCGCGCTCACGGTCGCGCAGCGACGCCGCGCGCTCGAAGTTCTGGTCGCGAACGGCCGCTTCCTTGTCGACGTTGACTGCATCCAGCTGCGCCTTGAGCTCGGCGACCGCCGGCGGTGGAGCCTGCGTCGCAAGACGAGCGCGCGCGCCGGCTTCGTCGATCACATCGATCGCCTTGTCGGGAAGGAATCTGTCGGTGATGTAGCGCTCCGACAGCTTCGCGGCGGATTCCAGCGTGCTGTCCGGAATCGTGACCTTGTGGTGCTCCTCGTACTTCTTGCGAAGTCCTTTCAGTATCTCGACTGTCTCGACGACCGAAGGTGGCTCGACGATTACCGTCTGGAATCTGCGCTCGAGAGCGCCATCCTTCTCGATGTACTTTCTGTATTCGTTCAGAGTCGAGGCGCCGACACACTGCAGCTCGCCGCGCGCGAGCGCGGGCTTGAGCATGTTGCTGGCGTCGATCGCGCCTTCGGCTGCTCCTGCGCCGACGAGCGTGTGCAGCTCGTCGATGAACAGGATGATGTTCTTGTTCTGCGCGATCTCGTTCATGACCGCCTTGAGGCGCTCCTCGAACTGGCCGCGATACTTGGTGCCGGCGATGACAGCGGCCATGTCGAGAGACAGAACGCGATTCTCGCGCAGCGAATCCGGGCACTCTCCGTTGGCGATCAGCTGGGCGAGACCTTCGACGATTGCCGTCTTGCCCACGCCTGGCTCACCGATCAGAACCGGGTTGTTCTTCTTGCGGCGCGTCAGAATTTCCATCACGCGCTCGATTTCCTTGGCACGGCCGATGGTCGGGTCGAGCTGGTTCTCGGCGGCGAGCTGGGTGAGGTCGCGGCAAAAGTGATCGAGTGCGGGCGTCTTCGATTTCTTTTCTCCCTTGCCCGTCTGCGTCTGCGGCGCGCCGGTTGTGCCCTGCTGACCAGCCGGCGTTCCGCCCTGCGGCATCTCGGTTCCGAGCAGGCGAAGCGTTTCAGCTTTCGCCGCATCGAGATTCACCCCAGCATCGGTCAGAACCTGGGCGGCAATGCCCTTCTCTTCGCGCAGCAGTCCGAGCAGCAGGTGCTCAGTGCCGACGTAGCCGTGACTCAGGTCACGGGCTTCCCCCATGGCGAGCTCGAGGACTTTCTTGGCGCGGGACGTGTAGGGGAGGTCCGGGCCGGTGGCCGCTGCGGCCTTTCCCTTCTTGACCGTCTCCTCGATCTTCTGCTGAATCTCGTCGAGGTCGACGCTCAGGTTCTGCAGCACCGCGGCAGCGACTCCCTCGCCTT
>JBDSRC010000074.1:0-5279 GCA_039929505.1 Gemmatimonadaceae bacterium | reverse complement strand
CTGGTCGCGACCGTGAAGGCAACGGTCTGCGCATCTCCGTCGAGAAGATTCACATAGCTGGATCCCCCCGCGAGCGCGCCGGGGGAGTGAATGCGGTCGCGGATGTACTGGACACCGTGTGGCGCGTTGCAGGTGATTACCTTCCGCGCCTTCCGGTCGTAGAAACGAAACGCCGGGATGCCTCCGTTTTCGCCGTGGAACATCCCGGCCTGGCAATACGGAGTCGCTGATGGAAGACCGCAGAACCAGCGCCGCAGCTCGAAGCTCTCCCCCAGGAGACGGGCGATGGTGGGGCAGTGGCCGCGATCCAGCGCGCGCATCAGATCGGAGTAGGCGAGCGCGTCGATCTGCAGCATGATCAGGCCGCGCTGAGGCGGACGCGGCCGCTTCTCGCGCGCGAACGCGCGGTACTTGTTGCGGTAGTACCACCGCAGCAGCGGACCGGCCCTCGGGCGCGCGCGGCGCTCCGTCAGCCCAGCAGGCGCTCTATCTGGCGTAGGAGCTCGCGAATGGGGACGGGCTTTGTCAGGACCTCAGCGCAGCCGGCTGCCAGACACGTCTCGCGCACCCCGCCGCCGGTGTGACCGGTCATCGCGAGAGTCGCGCGCGGCAGCTGCCCCGATTGTCGTAGCGCGCTGAGAACGTCCAGACCACTTCCATCGGGCAGCGTGAGGTCGAGAAGAATGAGATCTATCTGCGTCCTTTTTCCGAGCTCGATTGCATCAGCCACCGTCCGAGCTGAATGGACTTCATACCCGGCTTCGCCAAAGAGCACCGCGAACGCATCGGTCACGAGTGAGCTGTCTTCGACGATCATGATGATGGCGGCCACTAATCGCGGGGCGGATTCAGCGGGAGCGTGAAGAAAAAACGGCTTCCCTTGCCGAGCTCGCTCTCCACCCAGATCCGCCCTGAGTGGAGCTCCACCAGCTTGCGCGCGATCGCGAGACCCAGACCCGTCCCATGGTGTGGACGCGACGGCGATGAATCCACCTGGGCGAACTCGCGGAACACGAGATCGTAGTGATCGCGGGCAATTCCCCTTCCCGTATCCCCGATCTCGACGAGGAGTTCGTCACCGTCGCGGCCGCGGCGCGCGAACTTGATCCAGATGCGTCCGCCGTCATGCGTAAACTTTATGGCGTTGCCAATGAGGTTGCCGAGCACGTGCTTCAGCTTGTCCCGGTCGGCATACACCGGTGGGACATCGTCGCCGTTGAGTCTCTCGATGGTGAGCCGCTTCTTCGCCGACAGTGATTCATTGAGAAGCTTTACCTGATCGACGACCTCCGTAATCGAAAACTCCGTACGAATGAGAGCCACCTGATCGCTCGCGCTCCGGACGTACGTGAGGATCTCGTCGATCATGTCGATGAGCTGCTGGCCGCCATTCACTATTCCCGACACGCTCTCCCGCTGTCGCGGATTGAGCGAGCCCAGCATTCCCTCACGGAGTATCTCGGCGTGAGTGATTATGGCGGCGAGCGGTGTTCTCAAGTCGTGGGAGATGTTGGACAAGAACTGTGTCTTGAGCGCGTCGCGTGACTTGAGCTCGTCGATGGTACGGCGCGCTTCTTCTCCCTGCGCTTCAAGGGCCGCGAGCCGCTTGTGCAGTGCCGCGGAATCGAGGCCGTCTGACATCTTCATATTGTAGTCGCCGCCCCATCCGTTGCCAACGCGTCGGACTCGACTGCATCGAGCAGCTGCTGTCGCCTGAGGAGCGACCAGTACCTTCCGCGCAGCGCCATCAAGTCGGCGTGCTTCCCCTGTTCGACCAGTGTTCCCTTCTCCAGCACGATTATCCACGACGCGTCGCGGATCGCGCTGATGCGGTGCGATCCGATGAGCGCGGTGCGCCCAGCCAGAGCTTCCCTGAGTGCGCGCAGGATTTCCGCCTCCGTGTGCGTATCGACCGCGGACAATGCGTCATCCAGCAGCACGATACCGGGCTTCCGCGCCAGCGCGCGAGCGAGAGCAGCGCGCTGTTTTTGCCCGCCGGAAAGGTTGATGCCGCGCTCGCCGAGAATGGTCTCATATCCACCGGGAAACTCGTCAATGGTCGTCGCCAGCTGCGCGACCCCCGCCGCCCACGCGGCAGCGTGTGGCTCGCTGGTGCCGTATGCAAGGTTGGAATCGATGGTATCGCTGAACAGCAGGCTCTCCTGCGGCACGAACCCGATTTCCCTCCGCAGCTCCTCGGGAGGAACGTTCCTGGTCGCTACGCCGTCGACGAGGATCTCGCCTTCCTGCGGATCATAGATCCTCGGAATCAGATCGATCAGGGCACTCTTGCCACTGCCTGTCGCCCCGACGACTCCGAGCGTGGCCCCGGCGGGAACGAAAAAGCTGACGTTCCTGAGCACCCAGCGCGGGGTAGACGAATCGTCCGAGGGATAATGGAACCCAACGTTCCGAAACTCGATCGTTCGCCCCGACGTCGTCGGCGGCAGCTTCGCCTGCGGCGACTCGGCCTTGATCGTCGACCTCACGTCGAGGATCTCGGCGAGACGACCCATCGACGCGTCGCCGCGCTGGAAGAGATTGACGACCCAACCGAGGGCAATGAGCGGCCACGTGAGCATGGTGAGGTACAACCCGAAAGCAACGAACGCGCCGACAGAGATGACGCCACTCATCGTCAGCGCGCCGCCCACTCCCAGAACGATGACTGCCCCCAGTCCGCCGAAGAGCGCGAAAAGGGGATTCAGTGTCCCCCATAGCCGCACGAGGGACATGTTCTTAGACAGATACTCCTCGTTGACCGCGCCGAAACGGGCGATCTCCGCTGCCTCCTGCCTGTACGCGCGCACTATTCGCGCGCCGGTGAGGTTTTCCTGCGCGCGAGTGGTGAGCAGGGAAAAATGCTCCTGCACCGCCTCGAACCGGTCGTGAATGGCTTTCCCCATCCGGATGGTCAGGATGGGAAGCATGACCATGGGCAGCAGCACCATCAGAGTGAGCGTCAGGTCGATGCGGACCATGAAATAGAGCGCGAACACCGCGCCGGTTATCGTGTTGGCCAGGTACATCACCGCCGGGCCGACGGCCATCCTGACTGCTCCAAGATCGTTGGTGAGGCGCGCCATGATGTCGCCGGTTCTCGTGCGCGAGAAGTAAGCGGCGTCGAGGCCCTCCAGGTGGGCAAAGAGGTCGTTACGGAGGTCATATTCGATCCTCCGGCTGACTCCGTTCATCAGCTCGCGCATCCAGTACCGCAGAGCTCCGCCAACTATGGCCGCGACGACAATAAGTGCCGCCACCTGCCAGACCGCCCGAAGCGGCGCGTTGTTGCCGATTGCGTCAATGCCTCGTCTCAAGAGCCAGGGAATCACACTCGCGATTCCGGACGATGCGACCACTATCACCAGACCGATAGCGAGCTGTGCCAGGTAGGGCTTGTAGTATGGCGCGGCGAGCCGAAGGTTCTTCATAGGTGGCATGTGGATTGCCGTTCGTAACTCGTTGGCCCGGGAATCCGGGCCGTTTATCACACGATGAGGAGGCTTAATGTTCCAATATATTCCGCGCCTTACTGCCGCGCTCTCGCTCGCATTCGTTGTCGCTGCATGCGGCGACAGCAAGCCCGACGACACGCTCGCCCAGGATTCGTCGCTCAACCGCGACATCCAGCTGGCGAATCGTGACAGCGCGGCGCAGCCGTCATTGACCGACGTTCCGGCGGGTACACCGACGCCGACGACGTCCGCTCCACGCACCACGCCGGCGCCAAGAACGACGCCGCGCGCAACCTCGACGACTCGCACGCCTTCCACCGCTACGACGGCCAGCGGCAACACCGTCACTCGCACCAGCGCGGGCTCAGCGGCACGGATCGGAACGATTGCGGCCGGCTCGACGCTCAACCTCGCTTCGGGCTCCACGATCTGCACCAACACGAGCAGAGTCGGACAGCGCTTCAATGCCACGCTGACTCAGGCGGTTTCAGGCTCCAACGGAGCGGTGATTCCGCAGGGCGCGACCGCGTTGATCGAAGTCACCGAGCTCAAGCGGAGCGAGAACGCGAACGACGATGTCGTAATGGGCTTCCGCGTCGTCTCGGTTAGCTTCGGCGGCAAGACGTACCCTGTCAGCGCGACGACGAACTACGCCCAGATCAGCAAGGTCAAGAACCAGCCGAGGAGCAAGGACGTTCAGAAAGTCGTAGGCGGTGCCGCGATCGGCGCGATTGCCGGTCAGATACTCGGCAAGAGCACCAAGGCTACAGTGATTGGAGCCGCAGTCGGTGGAGCGGCAGGTGCTGGAGCTGCCGCCGCGACGGCGAATTACGAGGGTTGCGTGAATTCCGGTGGACGGATCACCGCGACGCTCAACTCGTCGACGCAGGTACAGATCTAATTCGCTGAAAATTAGAAGGCCCGGCGCGGTGCGCCGGGCCTTTTTTGTGGTGAAGATCAACTGATGACTACCGGCCTAGGGCCGTTAGAGGCACAGTGGCCGGTTGTTGGCTACTCCTGACACACCAGTCCGCCGGGGCAGACCATTGCGCGGGTGTCGTAACGCCCGCACCTCGCGGCCGGCTCGCACACGGCCCCCGGCCGGTAGTCCTCAGTTGTAGTTACCGCCAACCGGAGCCGCGATCAGATCCGGAAGTCAGTACCCAACCGCAGCGCCAGTCGCGCGAGGATCATCCATCCCCTCGTAGCCGCCTTTCACCCGCATGATGGACACGACGCGACCAGAGGATGGCGGCTGGTAAATCGAGTGCCCCATCGCCCCGAGCCTCCGCACGACCGCTGAATCCAGTCCACCCGGCTCGACACGGATCGAGTCAGGCAGCGCCTGGTGATGGATTCGCGGCGCGCTCATCGCGTCGGCGAGCGACATCCGGTGATCGATCACGTTCAGGATTACCTGAGTGGTCGTGGTGATGATGCGCGGGCCGCCGCGAGCTCCAGTGATGAGCAGGAGCTTGCCGGCCGGATCAAGCACGATCGTCGGCGACATCGCGCTGAGCGCGCGCTTGCCGGGTGCGATCGCGTTTACCTCGCCCTGCACCAGTCCGAAAAGATTGGCCGTCCCGGGCTGTGCGGCAAAGTCGTCCATCGTGTTGTTCAGAAAGAATCCGGCACCCGATACGTAGAATCCGGAGCCGAACAGATCGTTGATCGTAGTGGTGGTCGCCACGGCGTTTCCCGATGCGTCGACGACCGAGTAGTGCGTCGTCTCGCTCCCCTCACGCATCGCTCGCTCGACCTGGAGCGTCGGCGTCGCGCGGTCCCTCGCGATCGCGCGCGCGTGGCGAGCCGCATACCGCTTGC
>JBDSRC010000073.1:0-3342 GCA_039929505.1 Gemmatimonadaceae bacterium | reverse complement strand
TCGACGATCCAAGCGGTGCAACCGGAAGGTCGCGCGCCTGGATCTTGACCACCGCCAGGTCGTTGGTCTCGTCCATTCCCACGAGAGTAGCGGGAAAGGTCGTTCCATCGCGGAACGCGACGGAGATCCGCGTGGCGCCGGCGAGCACGTGCGCGTTGGTGACGATCGCGCCGTCGGCGCGAACCACGAAACCGGAGCCGAGACCGGCGGTGGAGCGCTGGCCCGAGCGTCCCCCGAAGAATTGCTCGTAGACATCGGCGGGAACGCGCTCCATCACCTCGGTTTGAACGGTTACCACTGAGGGAGCGACGCGGGCGACGGCCTCGGTGATTGCGGTGCGACGCGACGCCGAGACAGCGTCGGCCTGCGTTGAAAGCTGAACGGCTTGTGCGGACGACGAAGAGCTTGACGCGCCCTGACAGGCCACGAGCAACAGCACACCCAGCGAGCGAGAGATCGCTCGCTTCATACGGTTGCCCGTGGCTTGGGGCGTCGCGCGAGCTCGCTCAGAAACCGATCCACGCCGCGGTCACTAAGCGGGTGAACGGTGAGCCCCCGGAGTGTCTCCGGAGTGAGGCAGACGATATCGGCACCAGCCGTCACGCAATCCGAGAATTGGGTGGCGGTGAGCGGTGAAGCCGCCATCACATCGCACTCTTCGCCGCCCGCCTCGAGCACGTTCTTGATCTCGGCAAGCGTCTGCGCACCGGATTGTCCAAAGGTCTCGAGCTCCTTGAGCGTCACCTGAACAACGGACGCGCCCGCTTTGGCGGCGATCAGTGCCTGAGCGCCGCTGAAAACGAAGGTCGCGCAGATCAGAACGCCCTCCGCGCTCAACCGCGAAATCGGGATCAGCGAGTCCTCGACCAGGGGGATCTGGACGACGATGTGATCCGAGATTTTCGCCAGGTCGCGGGCTTCCGAGTAGATGTCGGAAGAAGTGACGGCGCCGACCGGCACGCAAATCGGGAACGCGAACTCGCGCGAAATCTCCTCGAGCCGCTCACGGGCGTCGGCATCGGGGGTGTCGGCGCTGAACGCCACGTGGGAGAACGCGACGCCATCGGCGAGACCGGTCGACGCGGCGTTCCGGATCTCATCGAGGCTGACGCTCTCGAGATAGATGTTCATTCGGCTTCCAGGTAAAGGTGTCGCGGGTATTCCACTTTCTCGAGAAAGAGACCGTGGGGCGGGGCAGGCCTTGAAACGTTGCTGTTGTCGTTCTCACCGAGGAGTTGCGCGACTGCCCCGGGCTCGCGCTTTCCTTCGCCGACCTCGAGCATGGTTCCCACCAGAAACCGGACCATGTGGTGCAGAAAACGGTCGGCTGTGATGTCGAAGCGGAGACCGCCCTGTCTTTCAAACCAGGCGGCACTCGACACCGTGCAGCGGTGGTCATCGGTGTCTGGCGCCGTGCCTTTCACCGCGAAGGCACGGAATGAATGTTCGCCCTTAATCGTCGTTGCCGCCTTCGTCATCCGGCCGAGGTCTACCCGGTTTCTCCACACGAGCTCGTGAGCCCGGCGAAACGGCGACGAAGCGAGATCGTCTGTGCCTACGAAGTAGCTGTAGCTGCGAGCGCTCGCGCTATACCGAGGGTGGAACTCCTCACTCATTTCGAATGCAGCGGCAATCCATACATCGTCCGGAAGAATGGCATTCATCGATCGGCGTAGAGCTTTCGCGGTCCATTTTTCGGGCACTGTTACCCCGGCGGCCTGACCGCGAGCATGGACGCCAGCGTCCGTTCGGCCCGCTCCGACAACAGCGAGAGATGTTCCGCAAAGCTTTGCGACGGCCGCTTCGAGCACACCCTGCACGGTCCGTTCACTCGGCTGCCGCTGCCAGCCGGAAAAGCGCGCGCCATCGTAGTGCAGCACTATCTGCACGGAACGCGACACCATCGCGTGAAATTACCCCCGTGGAAGTCTCTGTCAAGGAACGTAACTCATTGAATATGATTGACTTTAGGCTCGCCGCTCGGCAATGTGGAACTTCGGCTCGCGGACCCTTCAGCATCCCCCTCACCTAGTCATGGCGCCACGAACTCTCGGCGGACTTTCAACCGTACTTGCGGCGGCGGCTAACATCGCCGACGCGCTGCGGGCGCTCTCGCACGACGTTTCCGAGCACGATCGGAACGCGAGCATTGTGCTTTTCCTGTACGATGCAAAGCGCGAAGTCTTTTGCGAGCGCATAATCCCGGCGCTCGACGGCGCCAAAACGGCGACGCTCGAGGTCGCGATCGACCACCTGCCGACTGCCGCGCGCCGAACGATCGCCGCCGGGCGCCAGTTCGCCGACATGGCTGGGGAATCCGGAGACTACCAGAAGCTTCTTGGCGTCGGAGCATCGCCCGAAGCAGGGGTGCTCCTGCTGCGCGGGCTGCTGGTGGACGGCGAAGTTGCCGCGGTGCTCGCGCTCTCCGAGTCCAAAACACGTTTCGGGCAGCGGCTATCCGAAAAGCTCTCTCCAGCCGTCGACCTCTTTGCGCTCGCGTTCGCTCGCCTGGCCGAGCGCCGCGCCAGAGAGGAAGCGGTAAAGCAGCTCGAGGATCTAACGCAGCGACTTCACGATGAGCACGCTCGCACTGTCCAGGAGCTGGAGCGAAAGCTTTCGGAGGCGCAGGCGGTCCTCAAGGGGAAAGGCCCCGGGGACACGGAGCGCGTCGCGCAGCTCAAACGCGCAATCGAGGTTGCGGCCGTGGAGGCACGCGCGACTGCCCAACGGCTCACGGCGGTCGAAGAGCAGGTCGGAGTGGCGGTCAGGAAGCTGGAGAAAGCACACGTGCAGCTTCACGCCCAAGGCGAGGCCCTCCAAAACCAGAGCGAGCTCATTTTTCGCATTGAGACGATGCTGAAAGGCGCTCCCTCCGGACAGGAATCCCGCAAGGTGATCGAGGGTGTTCTCGAGCTCGTCACCTCGCGCGCCGAGCACGCTTCGTCCCGATAGACAGCGGCTACCGGTGACCGTCCCGCCCTCGAACGCGCTTCAGGGCGCGATCCAGAAGCTCGCTTCGCGAATTCCACTCACCGCCGCTGACGCCGAGGGTGCGTTCACGCTGGTGATGCAGGGCCAGGCGACCGCGGTTCAGGTGGCCGCGCTCCTGGCCGCGCTCCGGGCAACCGGAGAGAGCGCCGAAGTTGTCGCTGGAGTCGTGCGCGCGTTGCGTGGAGCGATGGTCACCCTGTCCGCGGCGGATCCCGAGGACCTGGTCGACACCTGCGGGACCGGCGGCGGCTCGGTGGCGACTTTCAACATCTCAACCGCCGCCGCGATCGTGGCAGCAGGTGCGGGAGTGCGGATCGCCAAGCACGGCAACAGATCGTTCACCTCGAGGTG
>JBDSRC010000072.1:0-4257 GCA_039929505.1 Gemmatimonadaceae bacterium | reverse complement strand
TCAGCGTCAGCACCTTGAGGTTGCCGATGATCTGATGGACATCTTCGACCACGCCCGGAATCGTCTGGTGCTCGTGCAGCACGCCGTCGATGCGGAATCCCCAGACAGCGGACCCGCGGAGCGAGGAAAGGAGGAGACGCCGCATGGCGTTTCCAAGTGTGTGGCCGAAGCCGCGCTCGAGCGGCTGGAGGCGGAATTCTGCGACATTGGGATTGTCTTCGCGCTTCGTCGCTTCGACGAGCTGCGGGCGGACAAGTCCCCTGAGATCAATTGCGTTTGCCATTTTCGTTTCAGTTCCTTGAACGTGCCACCCCGCCCCTAACGCGCGGTGAGCCCGTAACGAGAGTTAGGGTCTCGTCCTACTGGTTTACTTGGAGTAAAGCTCGACCACCAGCTGTTCCTGCGCGGCGATCGGGATGTTCGGCCTCGTCGGCTTCTCCAGCATTCTGCCGCTGAAGTTGTCGCGATCGACGGCGATCCACGACAGCGGCGCGCCGCGCGAGGATTGATCCATCGCCGTCATGATGCTCGCCTGCTCGCGAGACTTCATGCGCACGCGGATCTCCTGGCCAGGCTCGACCAGAAAGCTCGGGATGTCCACCGACTTCTGATTCACTTCGACGTGACGGTGACGAATGAGAATGCGCGCTGCCTTGCGGCTGCCGGCGAATCCCATGCGGTACACGACGTTGTCGAGGCGGCTCTCGAGGGCGGCGAGGAGATTGTGTCCGGTAATGCCGGGGAGCGGTGCAACGCGCTCGAAGGTGTTACGGAACTGTTTCTCGCTCACGCCATAGATCCGCTTGATCTTCTGCTTCTCGCGCAGCTGCTTCGAGTACTCCGACAATTTTCGTCGACGGGCAGTCGAAGAGCCGTGCTGGCCGGGCGGCGTTGGACGGCGCTCGACTGGGCACTTCTCGGTAAAGCACTTGGTCGCCTTGAGGAACAGCTTCGTTCCTTCCCGGCGGCACATGCGGCAGCTTGGTCCCGTATAGCGCATGGCTTAGACTCTCCGGCGCTTGGGCGGTCGACAGCCGTTGTGCGGAATCGGCGTCACGTCCTTGATCGACTTCACCTGCAGACCGGCGGCGACGAGCGCCTGGATCGCCGACTCGCGTCCCGATCCCGGTCCCTGCACGCGTACGTGCACGCGGCGAACACCAAGCGTCACCGCTTCGCGTCCAGCCTGCTCGCCGGCGACAGTTGCCGCGAACGGGGTCGACTTCTTGGAGCCCTTGAAGCCGGCCTTACCCGACGAGCCCCACGAGATCGTGTTTCCGTGCGCGTCGGTGATGGTGATGGTCGTGTTGTTGAAAGTCGCGGAGACGTGGGCAATGCCCTCCGCCTCTATCACTCGTTTGGTCTTCTTCCCTATAGCCATAGTATTACTTGGTCACCTTCTTCTTGCCGGCGATTGCGCGGCGTGGACCCTTCTTGGTGCGGGCGTTGGTGTGCGTGCGCTGACCACGAACCGGGAGACCGCGGCGGTGACGGATGCCGCGATAGCTGCCGATGTCCATGAGGCGCTTGATGTTCATCGCGACTTCGGTGCGGAGCGCACCTTCGACGCGAATATCCTTCTCGATCGCCTGACGAAGCTTTTGCGTATCCGTGTCGTTCAGGTCACGAACACGCTGCTCGGCGTTCACGCCGGTCGAAGCGAGGATGCGGCGGGCGGTCGCGCGACCGATGCCGAAAATGTAGGTGAGGCCGATCTCTACCTTCTTCTCGCGAGGGAGATCGACGCCGGCGATGCGCGCCACTTAACCCTGCCTCTGTTTGTGCTTTGGATTGCGCTTGCAGATGATGCGAGTCACGCCCTGTCTTTTGATGACCTTGCAGTGCTCACAGATCGGCTTGACGCTGCTGCGAACTTTCACGTCCTTGCTCCCCACCGTGATGGCAAATGGGGCGTAGCCCCTAAAAAAATCCGAGTTAGCCTTTGAAAATACACAGGACGGAGACGTGAAGCAAGCCTTGGCAGCCGCTCAAATCCTGCTGGAGCCGTGATTTAGATCGAGGCCACTGTCAGGCTCTGAAGCCGTGGCTTAGATGGAGGAGATCGCTATCCTGAAGGCTGCCCTCGGGTCCGCCGCCTGGGTGACCATTCGGCCGAGGACGATGTAGGTAGCCCCGGCTTTCGCGGCTTCGGCCGCCGTTACCGCTCTTTTCTGGTCGTCGCCCTTGGCACCCGCCGCCCGAATCCCGGGCACGACTATCCGGAGCTTGTCGGCGAATTTCGCGCGGATTTTCCGGGCCTCGAGCCCGCTCGTGACCACCCCATAAGCGCCTGCCGCCGCGCATTCCCCGGCCAGGCGGAGGACCTCGCCCGACAGCTCCAGGGTTTTTGCCCCCGTCGCGCTCCGGTGGGAGGCGGCGTCGAGCGAAGTCAGCACCGTAACCCCAAGCACTCCGCATTCCGGGCCCGCCCCTTCGACCGCCGCCTCGATCATCGCCCGGCCCCCGGACGCGTGAACCGTGAGCAGCTTCGCCCCCATCGCCGCGGCGCCGCGGGCAGCACCCCGCACCGTATTGGGGATATCATGGAATTTGAGATCGAGAAAAACCTCGGCACCGAGGGCGCGGAGCGCCTGCACGATCTGGGGGCCAGCGGCGGTAAAGAGCTCGCTCCCAACCTTGTAGAACCGGCAGGAATCGCCAAGCACCTCTACCATGCGAAGCGCCTCCTGGCTGTTCGGAAAGTCGAGCGCCACGATGGGCACCGGCGCCTTCGCATGCTGAGTGGGGGTCTTTCGTGCCGCCGTCTTCGGACTCACCTCACGCCTCCCATGCCAGTGTGCCCCGCAGATCGCCGAGGGAGCTCACTCCGTGGCCGGCGCACCACTTCGCCAGGTCCGCGACGAGCCGCTCCGGCAGCCGCGGCTGCTGCATCGCCGCCGTGCCGACCGCGACAAGCGACGCACCGGCAATCACATACTGAACGATGTCCGTCGCGCTGCTGATACCTCCCAGGCCGATGATCGGAAGCCGCACGGCCTTCGCGACTTTGTGCGTCGCCAGCACCCCGACCGGTAACAGTCCGCCGCCGCTGACTCCACCCGTTCCAAACCCGAGCACCGGCTTCCGCGATTCCACGTCGATCACCAGCCCCGGGAGAGTGTTTACCACCGAGATCCCGTCCGCGCCCCCATCGGCTGCAATCTTTGCCGAACGGCCAATATCCGCGAGCGTCGGCGACAGCTTCACAAAGATGGGCTTGCGGGTCGCCGCACGCGACCTCGTCACGACTTCGGTGAGCGTCCCGGCGTCCGCGCCGAACTCGACTCCGCCTGCTCTGACGTTCGGGCAGCTGACATTGAGCTCGTAACCTGAAACGACGGAGGAATCGTCCAATCGCGCGATCACTGTCGCATAATCCTCGACCTTGCTGCCAACGACGTTCACGAGGACGCGAGCTCGCCGGAGATTGTTCTCGAGCCAGGGAAGGTGTTCAGACCTGACATCATCCATCCCCGGATTCGCCAGTCCGACGGCATTGATCATCCCGCCTTCGAACTCCGCCACCCGTGGAGCCGGCGCTCCGCTTCTCGGCTCGACGCTCACGGCCTTGGTGACCAGACCTCCGAGTGCATCGAGATTCATCACGCCCGCCAGCTCCCGACCGTAGCCAGCTGTCCCCGCGGCGAGAAGCAACGGATTCTGAAATTCGATTCCCGCGACCGAGACGGAGAGCGCGGGAGGCGTCACGCTACCTCGCGCCGCCCACTCGGGATTCGTAGCGCTCGAGATAGCTGGTGACCGATTCAGCGATCTGTCTGGCGAGGCGAGTCTGGTTGCCGTCGTCGCTCAGAAAAGTCGCCTCCGACCGGTTGGTGCCGAACCCGAGCTCCACAAGGACAGCGGGCATGTACGATCCGCGCAGCACCGAGAAGTTCGCCTGATTCACACCGCGGTTTGGACCGGGATGCACGTCGATGAGACCGATCTGAATCGTCTGTGCGAGCTCGCTCGACTCGCGCAGGTGCTCGTTCTGCGCCATGTCGGTGATGATGAAGCTCAGCGGATCTCCCTTCGGCGCGTCAGCTCCGGTCTCGAACTTCACGGCTTCGTTCTCCATCTCTTCCACCCGGCGCGCATCGGCGGTCTTGGCTTCGGCGAGAAAGTAGGTTTCGAAGCCGCGCTCCCGCGCGCCCGCCGCATTGCGGCTTCCGGGCGCGTTCACGTGGATGGAGATGAAAACGTCTCCGCGGCTGCGGTTGGCGATGTGACCGCGGTCGGACAACGCGATCAGCGTAT
>JBDSRC010000071.1:0-6870 GCA_039929505.1 Gemmatimonadaceae bacterium | reverse complement strand
ACCAGTGCGCCAACGGAGACTGAAGCGGTGTTCGTCGTGTTGCAGCTGCCGACGCCCGAGCACTGGGCATTCGCCTGATTAGCACCGAGGGCTGTTCCCAGCACCATCGCGGCCAGAACGAAACGTGTCGAATTCATTGGTCGTGATCCTTTGATTTGATGGTGCCGGTCACAAGCTTACGGGGCCTGGAACTGGTCCGCTTTCAAGTATTGGAGTCTTCCCCTATAAGACGAGATTGAGGCTGTCCCGTCACGTAATATTCACGAAATTGTTAAGATTCTTTCGGCCCGATAAATATAACTGTTTACGGAGGCCTGGTGAAATGAATCCGTCAGTCCGGCCAAAGGGGTAAAAGCCGGACGACCCATCGGTCGGAGCCTTAACTCGTTATGGACTAGTACGTTACCGGACGCAGCTCATCTGAGCCACGAATGATAGGAATCAGCCCTCCTTGTCCTCGTACTGATCCTTGAGGCTGGAGACCACATTGGGGTCGGCGAGGGTCGTGGTGTCGCCAAGAGCGCGTCCTTCGGCGATGTCGCGGAGGAGCCTTCTCATGATCTTTCCGGAGCGCGTTTTCGGCAGGTCGGCGGAGAACAGAATATCGTCGGGCCGCGCCAGCGCACCGATCTTCTTCGCCACGAATTCCCGCAGCTCTTCGCGCAGCTCCGGCGTCTGCTTGCTCTTGTCCCTGAGTGTGACGAAGGCGGCGATCGCCTGGCCTTTCAGCTCATGCGCTCTTCCCACCACGGCGGCTTCAGCGACGGCTGGATGCTCGACGAGCGCCGACTCGACCTCCATCGTCCCGATCCGGTGGCCGGCAACGTTGAGCACATCGTCCACGCGGCCAAGGATCCAGAAGTATCCGTCCGGGTCTCGCTTCGCTCCATCGCCCGGGAAGTAGAGGTCGGGCCGCCCTTCCCACTTGGAAAAGTAGGTCTGGACGTAGCGCGCATCGTCGCCCCAGATCGTCCGGAGCATCGAAGGCCACGGTTTGGTAAGCGCCAGCAATCCGCCACCGACGTCGATTCGTTCGCCGGTTGAATCGAGCAGCTCGGCGAAATATCCGGGAAGAGCCATTGTCGCGCTGCCAGGTTTGGTTGCCGTGAGTCCAGGCAAGGGAGAGATCACAATGGCGCCAGTCTCGGTTTGCCACCAGGTGTCGACGATCGGGCACCGGTTCCCTCCGATGTGCTTGCGATACCACATCCATGCTTCAGGATTTATCGGCTCGCCAACTGACCCGAGAAGTCTGAGACTCGACAAATCATGTCGCGCCGGATGCTCGTCTCCCCACTTCATGAAGGCGCGGATCGCCGTCGGCGCGGTGTAGAGAATCGTCACGCCGCGCCGCTCGATGATGTCCCAGAAGCGATCCTTCTCCGGCCAGTCCGGCGCGCCTTCATACATCACGCACGTGGCACCGCTCGCGAGAGGACCGTACACCAGATACGAATGCCCGGTCACCCAGCCAATGTCCGCGGTGCACCAGAACACATCTTCCTCTCTCAGATCGAACACCATTTGCATCGTCGTTGCGACGCCCGTCAGATAACCACCCGTGGTGTGCACGATGCCCTTGGGCTTACCGGTGGTCCCTGATGTGTAGAGGATATAGAGGACGTCCTCTGCATCCATTACTTCCGGCTCGCAATCGAGCGGAGCGTCGTGCATGAGCCGGTGCCACCATTGATCTCGCCCCTCCTGCATTTCCTCCAGTCCTTCGCCACGGGCCGCGGAAGGCCGACGCTGAACGACGACTACGTGCTCGATCGATGGGGTCTCCTCCAGCGCTTTGTCGGAGTTGCGCTTGAGAGGAATGATCTGGCCGCGCCGGTAGCCGGCATCCGCGGTGATCAGCACCTTTGCTTTCGCGTCGTTGATTCGGTCGCGCAGTGACTCGGGCGAGAACCCGCCGAACACCACCGAGTGAATCGCGCCGATGCGAGCGCACGCGAGCATTGAGATTGCCGCCTCGGGAATGAGCGGCAGGTAGATCGCCACCCGGTCTCCTTTGCCGACGCCCAGCTTCTTGAGGACGTTGCCGAACTTCGATACCTCGCGATACAGATCCCAGTACGTCAGCGTCCGCGTATCGCCCGGCTCTCCTTCCCAGATCAGCGCCGCTTTGTTGCGGCGCGGACCGCGGACGTGCCGGTCGATGCAATTGGCGGCGATGTTGAGCTTGCCGCCGGAGAACCACTTCGCGTGCGGTGGATTCCACTCAAGCACGCGATCCCATGGCTTGATCCACTCGAGCTTGCGAGCTTCGTCAGCCCAGAATTTCTCGTAATCCCGCTCGGCCTCCCGATAGATCTTACCCGAGGAGACCTTCGCCGCGACCGCAAATGCCGGATCGGGCGGGAATTTTCTGTTTTCCTGGAGAAGAACGTCGATGTCGCTCATTCGTCTTGGTCGTGTGGCGTCGCCGGAGGCAGCGAGCGCGGAAGGATACGACGTTTTGCGCCCCTCTCGCCAGAGTGGCAAGTTCTAGGCACATGCCAGCGATGAGCAGCGCGACCGGGACGCAACTTCTGGAGGTTGTTGGACTGGGCCGAGCCTTTGGAGCCACGCGGGCAGTGGCGAACGTGTCATTTTCGCTGCGCGCCGGCGAATGCCTCGCACTGTTCGGCCCCAATGGGGCGGGCAAGACGACCCTTCTGCGCGTGCTCGCCGGCTTACTCAAGCCGTCGGCCGGCAGCGCCAGCCTATCGGGGGTGCCGCTCCCGGGCGGCGCGCTGCTCCGCTCGCGAATCGGCTTGGTGTCCCATCAGACGATGCTCTACGAAGCGTTGTCGGCTCGGGAAAACGTTTCGTTCGCCGCCCGCCTGTACGGAATTCGTGATTCGGCGCGCGTCGAATCCGCGCTTCAACGCATGTCCATGCTCGAGCGCGCCGACACACAGGTGCGATCACTGAGCCGCGGCATGCAGCAGCGCGTCTCAATCGCGCGCGCGATGGTACACGCCCCGCAGCTGGTGTTGGCCGATGAGCCGTACAATGGACTGGATGACAGCGGCGCGCGCTCCCTCACCGCGCTCCTGCGTGAGCTAACCGCGGCGGGGACGGCCGTGATCATCGTCACCCACAACCTCGTAGAAGGTTTGTCGCTCGCAACCCACGCGGCGGTCATGAAGGCGGGGAGCTTCGTTCGATTCGACACCAGGGATTCGGTCGACAGCGCGTCATACGCGGACACCTATCGCCAAGCCGTAGCGTCGAGTGTCTGATACGTTCGCCGCGGCGTGGCTCATCGCGCGCAAGGATCTCGCGATCGAGTTCCGCACCAGGAGCGCATTCCTTGCAGCAGTAGTTTTTGCGCTTCTTGGCCTCGTCATCTTCTACTACGCCTGGGATCCGACCGCGGTGGCGGCGATCGACCTCGCGCCTGGCGTGTTGTGGGTGATCTTCACGTTCTCCGGGATCCTTGGTCTCAACCGCTCGTTCGCAATCGAGTCCGCCGACCACGCGATTGACGGCCTGCTCGCTTCGCCCATAAGTCGCGAGTCCATTTTCCTCGGAAAGGCGCTCGCGAATCTCGTCTTCATCGCGGCCGTGCAGCTGATTGCCATTCCCGCACTGGCGATCTTCTACAACCTGCCGTTGCAGCACATCGCGCTACCGCTCCTCGGCCTCGCGTTTCTTGCCGCGATCGGCCTGGTCGCGGTGGGAACGCTGTTCAGCGCGATGGCGGTGAATACGCGCCTGGCCGAGCTGCTCCTGCCGATGCTTGCGCTGCCTTTCTTCGTTCCGATCGTGATGTCCGCGGCGCAGGCGACATCGAAGCTTCTGAGCGGACGGCCGCTGAGCGAGGCCGCCGCCTGGATCAAGCTGCTGGTCGCGTTCGACCTGGTCTTCGTCGTCGCCTGCGCGCTGGCATACCCCTTTACCGTCGAGGATTAGCCCGAAATCCCGTGGACTCCTTAAATTGGGAGGAGTCGCCACGCGCGACCCTGCGCGCCTCCGGTCGTCAACACAAATGACCAATTTGAAGATCTCCTGGGTTTCGACAGCCGCATTTGTTGCGGTGGCCGCCGCTATCACGCGCGCGGTCTTCTTCACTCCGCTCGAGCTCAGGCAGGGAGCGGCGCAGAAGATTTTCTACATCCATGTGCCCGCGGCGTGGGTCGCCTTCCTCGCATTCGCGCTCGTGGCGATAGCGAGCGCGGTATTCCTCTGGTTGCGCGACACCCGCCTCGACCGCTTCGCCGAGAGCTCGGCGGAGGTCGGAGTGGTTTTCACCACCGTGGTACTGATCACGGGACCGCTCTGGGCCAAGCCGATCTGGGGCACGTATTGGGCGTGGTGGGACGTGCGCCTGGTGTCGACGCTTTTTCTCTGGTTCATCTACGTCGCCTATATCGTGCTGCGCGGCGCGGTCGAGTCGCCCACACTACGGGCGCGGTATTCGGCGGTGCTCGGAATTCTGGGAGCGCTGCTCATTCCATTCATCCATCTCAGCGTCTACCTCTTCGCCACGCTGCATCCATTGCCCATTGTCGCGAAAGCGAGCAAGCCATCGCTTCCCGGTGAGATGCTGCTCACCTTGTTCGTCTCGCTCGCCGCGTTCACGCTGCTGTACATCGCGTTCGTGCGCGCACGGTACAAGTACGCGGAGGAGCGGGAGACGATCGCCGCCGCGCGGGAGGCCCATGCCTGATACGACGCCCTACTATCACGTCGCGTACGCGGCGGCGCTGGGCATTTATGCGCTCTACGCACTGAGCCTCTACCTCAGGCGCAACCGCCTTCGGGGGGAATAGGTGCCCGTCAATCTCACTGCCGGATGGAGCGCGGCGGCTCCGACCGAAGTATCTGATCCGCTCAACGCGCGCATCCTCGCCGTCTCCGAGGATCGCATCTCGGGGTTCGTTCCCGAGCCATTCGCGCAAATCGCGTTTTCGGCGGAGCTCCCCGAAGAGGTCGTGATCGAGCGCCTGCGCGCGATGCTCGCGGCCGGAGTCATTCGCCGAATCAGGCAAACATTGATGGCTACCAACCTCGCTCCGGGCGCACTGGTGGCGTGGAGAGTTCCGGCGGAAATGATCGACTCCGCGTTCAATTACATGGCGAAGGACGATCCATTCTCCGGCCATGTGGTGATCAGGTCGACCGACACCGAGACGCCCGGATCGGTCTACCGCCTCTGGACGACGCTCAAGGTTCCGCTGGGCTTCTCGATGGAGCGACACTGCGACTTCCTCGCCGCGAAAACGGGCGCGACCGCATACCGCATGATGCCGGCGAAGCGCCTGTTCGCCCTCGGCGTCGGACACATGCGCCGCCGCGGACTGGAGCCCGGCTCGAAAAGCGAGGTGAAGGGTCGCGTGATCGACACCAACATCGTCGAGTTATCCGCTCTCGAGTGGCGCGTCCTCACTGCGCTCAAGCGCGAATTCGAGGTCGATGAGATCACTCCCGATCCGTGGCGCGTGCGCGCCGCGGAAGCACAGGTGTCGCTGGAGGAGTTCATTCGCGTTGCGCACTCGCTGAGCGCGAGACAGGTAATCGGCCGGTTCTCGACCTTCCTCGAGCACGTCAAGCCGTCGGCGGCCGGCGAGCGCGTGACGCGGTACAACGCGCTCTTCCATTGGCGTGTACCCGAGGGCCGGGAGATCGAGGCGGGAACCGAGGTCGGGCGACATCATATTCTCACCCACGCCTACTGGCGCGAGGGAGGACCTGAGTTCGGCGATGTCAATCTGATGGCCGTTGCGCACGGAACAGAGAAGGCACCTTTGCTCGCCCACAAAGAAGCGATCGACAGACACCTGGCCGATGTGGGAATTCCGATTGCGTACACGAACGTATTCTGGGGAGGGCGCAGCGAGATAAAGCCTTCGGAGATCTCGCCGGTCGAATACGCCGCGTGGGCAAAGCGCGTCGGCCTCGAGAATCGGGCTTGACTGAAGGAAAGGTTTTTCTCGTCGGCGCGGGCCCGGGCGATCCCGGACTCATGACGGTGCGGGGCAAGCAGCTCGTCGAGTCCGCCGATGCGATCGTCTATGATGCGCTCGCGAACCCGGCGCTGCTTCCGCCTGATGCCAGGGAGTCGGGGCACCCGGAGCTGTACTACGTCGGCAAGAGAGGCGGCAACGCGCCGGGCGCCAGCGAATCCGTCTCCCAGGAAGACATCAACCTGCTGATCGTGAAGCTCGCACGCGAAGGCAAGCGCGTCGTGCGCCTGAAAGGCGGTGATCCCTTCGTGTTCGGGCGCGGGAGCGAAGAGGCGCAGGCGTGTAACGATGCGACCGTTCCATTCGAGGTCGTGCCGGGGGTCACCGCCGGAATCGCCGCGCCTGCCTACGCCGGGATTCCGGTAACGCATCGCGGCCTCGCAACGTCCGTCACGTTCGTCACCGGACACGAAGATCCGGCGAAGGCCTCGACCCAGACTAACTGGAACGCACTCGCCAAATCGGGCGGCACGATCGTGCTGTACATGGGCCTGAAGACGCTGCCCGCGATCGCGCGCGCGCTGATTGAAGGAGGGATGCCGGCCGAGATACCCGCCGCGGCAATCCAGTGGGGCACGATGTGGAAACAACGCACCGTCGTCGCGACGCTCGGGACCCTTGCGACCAAAGCGGCAGAGCAGAATCTCACCGCGCCGGTGATCACGGTGATCGGCTGGTCCGTGGTCCTGCGCGAAGAGATCAAGTGGCTCGAGCAGCGCCCGTTGTTCGGGAAGCGAGTGGTCGTAACGCGCGCGACTCAGCTGGCGTCAGCGCTGACGGAGAAGTTACGCGATGCTGGCGCCGATGTGATCGAAGTTCCTGCAACCCGGATCGCACGGCTCGACCTTTCACCGCTGCGCGACGCAATCGCTCGAATCGACCAGTATCAATGGCTCGTTTTCACCAGCCAGAA
>JBDSRC010000070.1:0-4366 GCA_039929505.1 Gemmatimonadaceae bacterium | reverse complement strand
TTGATCGGGGTGCGGAGCTCGTGGCTCATCGACGCGTAGAAGCGGTTGCGCGCGCCCATGGCCTGCTCGAGCGCGAGCTGGCGCCGGTGCAGCTCCTCGTTCAGCTGCGACAGCCTCGCCGCGGATCGCGCCTCGGCCTCGAGCAGAGATGTGCGGTGCTCCAGCTCGAGCTCACGCTTCTGGCTGTCGCGCAGGAGGTCAACCTGCCGCTGTATTTCGCGCTGCTTGGAGTAGAGATCGACGAAGACGGCGACCTTCGAGCGCAGAACATCGGGGTTGAACGGCTTGAAGACGTAATCAACGGCGCCCATCGAGTAGCCCTTGAAGACATAGGCGTCTTCCTTGTTGATCGCGCTCAGAAATATGATAGGGATCGTCCGAGAGCGTTCGCGCGACTTAATGATCTCCGCGACCTCGAAGCCGTTCATCCCTGGCATCTGCACGTCGAGGAGGATCGCGGCGAATTCCTTGGCGAGCACCTGGCGCAGCGCTTCGGGACCCGAGTCCGCCCGGATCAGCTCCTGCCCGAGCGGCTCCAGAATCGCCTCGAGCGCGAGGAGATTCTCCGGCCGGTCGTCGACGAGGAGCAGGCTGACTCGCTCATCAATCATCGCAGGACGCTCCGCCGTGTTGGGGCCGGCTCGGCGGTCAGCTCGATCAGACGGGATGCGATTCCGATCAGCGAAAGGACTTCGGCTGACGGCACCAGTTTGATCGCTGCCGCCGGCATGATCGGAATTTCCGCCGTTTTCGGGTCCTGCACCAGAGCAAGACCGCCACGCTTCACGATGTAATCGAGGCCGCGCGAGCCGTCTTCATTCGCACCCGTCAACACGACACCGATCGTTCCCGCGCGGTAGGTATCCGCGGCGGAGATGAAGAGGAGATCGATCGAAGGACGGCTGAATCGAACCGGATCCTCCACGCTCAGCGTCACCGACCCCGTGTCGATGAGGGCGTGATAGTTCGCGGGCGCGAGATGCACCGTACCCGGCAACAGCGGATCCTTGTCATCCATCTCGCACACCGTCAGGTCGGTGGCGTCCTGAAGCAGCTGCGGAAGGAGTTGCTCCGATTCCTTGCTGCGGTGCTGGACGACGGCAATGGGAACACTGAAATTCGCCGGCAGCGCCCCCAACAGCTCGGTGAGGGCCGCGAGTCCTCCCCAGGATGTTCCGATGACGACGATGGAGTAGCGGCTCATTTGATCTTCCGGAAGATCTTTTCCGGCGGAGCGATCTGCTGATACGCGTCCTCGTGGGCCATGAACCGCAGCGTCTCCTTGCTCCCGAGCACCAGCACCCCGAACGTTGCCAGGCTGTCGTAGAACAACCCGTGCACCTTCGACTGCAGTGTCTTGTCGAAATAGATGAGGACGTTCCGGCAGAGAATGACGTTGAACTCGCTGAACGAACGGTCCGTCACGAGATTGTGCTGCGAGAATACCACGTTCTTCGTCAACGCCTGGTCGAAGAGGGCTCCGCCGTATTTCGCCGTGTAGTACTCCGAGAACGACCGCTTCCCGCCGGCGCGAATGTAGTTGTCGGTGTATTCCTGCATCCGCTCCAGCGGGAAGATGCCGGCCTTCGCGCGCTGGAGCACTACCTCGTTGATGTCCGTGGCGTAGATGCGGGCCCTGTCGTAGAGACCTTCTTCGCGCAGCAGCATTGCCATTGAATACACTTCTTCGCCCGTCGAGCAGCCCGCATGCCAGATGCGGATGAAGGGATACGTCCTGAGTAACGGGACGACGTGCTCGCGGAAGGTGGCGTAGAAGTTCGGATCGCGAAACATCGCCGTGACGTTGATGGAGAGATCCAGCAACAGCTTCTCCATCATCGCCGGGTCGTGCAGAACTCTCTCCTGGAGAGCGCTGACGCTGGACAGCCCTTCCTCCTCTATTCGCTTCCACAGCCGGCGGCGCACCGACGCATACGCGTAGGCGCGGAAGTCGAACCCGTACTGCCGGAAAATCCCCTCGAGCAGAAGCTCGATCTCGATTCGCTCGAGATCGGGCTTGGACGAAAGTCGTTCCGCGTCCCCGGGGGTGCTGGGTGTTTCGGCTACCTGTACAGCCACACGCGGAGCAGTGATAGCAGTTGATCCGTGTCGACGGGCTTCGTGATATAGTCCGAAGCTCCGGCCGCGATGCACTTCTCACGGTCGCCCTTCATCGCCTTCGCGGTGAGGGCGATGATGGGAAGAGTCTTGAACTGATCCATTTCGCGAATCGCGCGGGTGGTCTCATAGCCGTCCATTTCCGGCATCATGATGTCCATCAGCACTGCATCGACCTCGGGATCCTTCTTGAGCTGCTCGAGCGCCTGCTTTCCGTTCTCGGCGAACCGCACCACCATGCCGTGATCCTCCAGCATGCTCGTCAGCGAGAAGATGTTCCGGACGTCGTCGTCGACGACGAGAACTTTCTTTCCGGCGACGACGGAGTCGGCATCGTGAAGGTGCTCGAGCATTTTTCGCTTCGACTCCGGCAGCTTGGCCTCGATCCGGTGCAGGAAGAGCGCGGTCTCGTCGAGCAGCCGCTCGGGTGACTTCACGTCCTTGAGGATGATCGTCTCCGCGTACTTCTTGATCCGGGTCTCATCCTGCGGGCTCAGCTCGCGGCCCGTGTAGATGATGATCGGAAGATCTGCCATCTCCGGGCCTGATTTGACCTTCTCGAGGAGATCGAATCCGTTCATCGCTCCCTTCAGGCCGAGATCGAGCACCATGCAGTCGAAGTGCTTGTTCTCGAGTTGAAGCAGCGCGTCTTCCGCCGATCCGACTGCCACTATCTCGACATCGTCGTGCGCGATCAGCTCGACGATGCTCTGCCGCTGCGCGTCGTTGTCTTCGACCACCAGCAGGCTCTTTGGCGTCGTATCGATGAACGACGATATACGCGAGAACGCGGAATCGAGCGCCTCCTTGCTCACGGGCTTCGTGAGGTACGCCATCGCTCCGGCCTTGAGCCCTTCGCGCTTCTGCTCAACGCCTGAGATGATGTGCACCGGGATATGACGCGTCTCCGGATCGCGCTTCAGCCGGTCGAGAACCTCGAGCCCGTTCATCCCGGGCATGTCGACGTCGAGGGTGATCGCATCAGGCCGCACCTCGCGCGCTGCCGTCAGCCCCGCTTCACCATCGAGCTCGACGACACCCTTGAATCCCTTGTCGCGCGCCATGTCGAGCAGAACCTTGGCGAAGTTCTGATCATTCTCGACGATCAGAACCGTGCGATCGCCTTCCTCGATCATCTCACGGTCGTCGGATATCACGCTCTGAGCCACCGATCTCCGCTCTGGACGGTATTGCAGGGCGTCGCCGCCGCCGGGAGGCGTGCGTCTCTGTTCCCGGCGCGCGGGCGCCCGCCCCGGGGAGTTCGGACCCGGCGTGGTGCGAGCAGGGAAGAAGTACTGGCCGGCCTGCGGAGTTGACTGCCTGCTCGAGGAGATGTAGTTCGTCGATTCCTCAGGCTCCCAGTTCGGACCCCGGTCCGGTGCGACGTATTTGCCGGGTAGGAAGAGGGTGAATGTGCTCCCCTTCTCCTCGGCGCTCTCGACCCTGATCTCTCCGCCAAGCAGCCGCGCAATCTCGCGGCTGATCGAGAGTCCAAGACCGGTTCCTCCGTACTTGCGACTCGTTGTTCCGTCAGCCTGCTGGAACGCCTCGAAGATCAGACGCTGCTTCTCCTTCGCGATTCCGACGCCGGTGTCGGTGACTGCAAACGCCAGCACGTCCGCCGCGCCCTCCAGCACCGGGTTCTGGAACCGCCGGCCTTTTTCGGCGCGGCGGACCGTCAGGGTAACACTGCCCTCGTGAGTGAACTTGAAAGCGTTCGACAACAGGTTCTTCAACACCTGCTGCAGTCTGCCTCCATCGGTGTGGATCGCCGGCGGCAAATCGCGCGCGAGGTCGATGTTGAAAGTGAGGCCCTTCTGGTCAGCGAGGGCTTCGAAGCTCCGCTGCACGAATTCCTTCACCTCTTCCAGCTGAACGTCGGTGGGCGACACATCCATCTTGCCCGCTTCCACTTTCGACAGGTCGAGCACATCGTTGATCAGCGACAGCAGGTCCGAGCCCGACGACAGGATCGTCTGAGCGAACTCGACCTGCTTGGGAGAGAGGTTTCCGTCCTTGTTCTCGCTGAGCAGGCGCGCGAGGATGAGGAGGCTGTTGAGCGGGGTCCGAAGCTCGTGCGACATGTTGGCGAGGAACTCCGACTTGTACTTCGAGCTGAGCGCCAGCTGCTCGGCCTTTTCCTCGAGAGCGAGTCTGGCCGCCTCGACCTCTTCGTTCTTCGATTCGACCTTCCGGTTCTGCTCGGCGAGCAATGACGCCTTCTCTTCGAGCTCTTCGTTCACTTGCT
>JBDSRC010000069.1:0-10061 GCA_039929505.1 Gemmatimonadaceae bacterium | reverse complement strand
TGACCGCGGGACAGCAGGAGAGCATCGGAAGAATCAGGCGGGCGGTGAAAACCCAGCTCTCGCTGATCATGGATATCCTCGAGCTCTCGCGCGCCGAATCCGGAAGCCTGGGCATCCACAAAGAGGCAACTGACTTGTCCGCCGTCGTCGGCGAAGTGGTGGAAGAACAACGCCCGGCCGCGGAAGCTTCATTGCAGATCCTGACTTTTATTCCGATCGAAACGAGGCCCAATGTGATAACGGACCCAGAGCGGGTGAATCAGGTGCTGGGAAATCTCCTATCGAACGCGGTGAAGTACACCTCGCCGCGAGGACGAATCGAGGTAAAGATGGAACTGGTGCCGGGAACGGGGCGTTTGGCCGACCGCGAAGCCGTAGCAATCCGGGTGACCGATACTGGCCACGGAGTTCCCCCGGAAAAGACCGACGCAATCTTCGAAGAGTTCACCCGCCTTGCGCCGGCGATCGCCGAAGGCGCTGGTCTCGGTCTCGCCATCGCCCGACGCATCGCCCGGCTGCTGGATGGCGACATCACGGTTGTCAGCGAGGTCGGGACGGGATCGGTCTTCACGCTCTGGCTTCCCTATGAGACCGGGGAAAACACCGAGCGACCAAATCGCGTCAGTCGCGGACGAGAGGGGTCAGGAACGCCCGCGGCGGAACACGCGACACATCGTTCATGAAGGTGAACTCCGGTACGACCCGGCTGTCGCCGAACAATGGCCTGACTTCGTAAGGATCTGCCGCGGAGAAGTCGACGGTATAGCCAAGGTCCTGAAACAGTCCGAGGGTGATCGCGCTGAGCGGTGACTTGTAACCGCTGGCGATCGACGAGGACATGACCTCGTCTCCAAAAACGAAGAGTCTCCAGTGCGGGTCGTTCGGACCGCCGCCCGACTGATTCTCGAGCGGAACCGTCACGCCTGTATACCACGCGCCGTGCTTCGCGAACTCAGCGCGTGCTGTCCGGCCGTTGATGTAGGGATCAGTAGTCCCGCCTTCCGCCAGCTTTCTCGGGCCATAGGTCAAAGGATTGAACCCCAATGCATGGCCGAGCTCGTGGGTCACGACGCCGAGGAGAATGCCTCGCCGCTCCATGACATCGAGATCGACCCGGTCCAGCTGGATGTGAGTCAGTAGCGGCAGGGTGTCCCGCGCACTCATCGCGCAAGCGCGAGTCCCGGCCAGACCTCCGTTGAATCCATCGATTTCCCCAACCGTTACGAACACAATCTGGGTGTGGTGGGTCTCGTCCATGGCCGGCTGTCCGCGAAAGCAGTCGTCCGCCGGCGATTTGAAACGGAACTCGCCGAGGTTCTTCGAGAGGGCTCGCGTCCAGCGGGTGACGGCCGCGGCGACGATATCCCTCTGCGCCGGAGTCATCTCGGACAGAATTCGTACGTCGATATTGAACTGCGGCGGCGGAGGCGGCGGACCGATCGCGGCGTCGCCTCCGCCCCCGCACGCAATACAAAGCGCCGCGGCGAACACCGAGAATGACGCGCGAACCAGGTTCGATCTCTTCAGAGGATCAGATTGCAGCCACGCCTCCCGGTTTTCGGCTCTAGCTAGTGTAACGCCAAACCCGCCAAAGAAAAGATCCTGATTGGCGGCGCGGCCGGTGGCGACCGTCCGGGAACGGTGAGGGTCGCTGTCGGGCAGGTCAGCGACGGACCAGCGGCTTATTCCGTGCAGATTTGTGCGGGCACGTGGTCAACAAAACAATAAGCCCCGTCCGGTATGCACCAGACGGGGCCTCGATTCTCGAACTGCTGCTAAAAGTTTACCAGCGATAGTGCGCGAAGGCCTTGTTCGCTTCGGCCATGCGGTGGGTGTCTTCCTTCTTTTTCACCGCGTTGCCTTCACCCTTGCTCGCCGCGATCACTTCAGCTGCCAGCTTCTCGGCCATCGACTTCTCGTTGCGGCCGCGGGAGAAGGTGATGAGCCAGCGCATTGCGAGAGCGGTGCGGCGATCGGGACGGACTTCGACCGGAACCTGATAAGTAGCTCCACCAACACGCCGGCTCTTCACTTCGACTGCGGGCTTGAGGTTGGTGAGCGCCTGCTTGAAGATCGTGACGCCGGGCTGGGAGGTCTTGTTCTCCACAATATCCATCGCGCCATAGAAAATGCGCTCCGCTGTGGACTTCTTGCCCTGGTACATGATGGCGTTGATGAACTTCGAGACGGTCTGGCTATCGTAGCGCGCGTCGGGAAGAATCGGACGCTTGATGGACTTTTTGCGGCGGCTCATTTCTTCTTACCTGCGGCGGCTGCCCCGCCCGCCTTTGGTTTCTTGGTGCCGTATTTGGACCGGCTCTTGTTGCGGCCGTTCACGCCTGATGCGTCGAGCGACCCGCGGATGATGTGATAACGAACGCCGGGCAAGTCCTTGACGCGGCCTCCGCGAATGAGCACGATCGAGTGCTCCTGCAGATTGTGGCCTTCACCCGGGATGTAGGCCGTGACCTCGAACCCATTGGTCAGCCTCACGCGGGCCACTTTGCGAAGCGCGGAATTCGGCTTCTTGGGAGTGGTTGTGTAGACGCGGGTACAGACGCCACGCTTCTGCGGGTTGGACTTGAGCGCGGGCGCTTTCTCTTTTTTCTGGACGTCGCGGCGACTCTGACGGACGAGCTGATTGATTGTCGGCATTAAGCTTTGAACGGTATTTCCACTGTCGGAAGTCCGCCCGGATCGGGAGCAGACCAGCCGTTGAAGTTAGGCGGCGCTCACACCGAAGTCAACCAAGACGCGCATGACTCCTCGCGTTATTGCCCCGGAGGCGGCTTGGGGGAATCGCCCCCGCCAGCGCCGATATTTCGCACGATAGCGGTTGTCACCGCGATGACACCCGCCGCCACGACGCCAACGAAGAGCCCCGACCGCCAGGCAGAGGCCTTACGCACTCCCAATGTCGCTACGTGCGAACGAGCCACCGTGATGGGCTCCCCAGCCCAGTATTCCTCGCCACGGTTGCGTTTGGTGACAGACTGCATTGCGAGGCTGAGAGAATCTTCGGTTGCGGCGGTGACGCGGCCACGCAGTATCGTCACGTTCGGACCGACGAGAGGAGCCATAGCGACAACTCCCGCATCGGTCAGCTCGATTTGTATCTCACCACCGACCGGTGGCGTCGGTCCCGGAGGCCGGACGTAGGAATAGCAACCCATCGACGCCAGGGTGAAGAGTGCGACTAATCTACGCATGCAACGTGTACCCTCCGGAAATCAGGAGACTGAGATAGCGTTTGACGCGGCCACCATGATGCGCGATAGCCCGGCCGCGGACGGCCGGGCTATCGTCACCACTTTTCCCTGCGACTGCTAATTCTGGCTATTGCACCCGGGATTAGCGGGGTCGTTATCGTTCCTTAACGGCTGCGCGCTGACCTCCGGGATGTTGGTGTTGGTTTGGCGCTCACCGGTGGGATAGAACAGCCTTGCCGGTATGATCTGAGCGCTCAGTGCCGGCGTCAGATCGGGAATGCAGGTGCGTTTCCAGTCGTTCCACACCTCGAGGCTCTGAAACAGGGCGATGTACTTCTCAAGCATGATCTCCTGCAGCAAAGCGGGCCCGGCGAGCACCACCGGCGCCACGCCGTGATTTGCCTTCGCTTGGTTCAGTTGGGTCAGCGCGGTAGCCTGGTCATTGGTCTGGTAGGCCGCTTCCGCCCGGATCAAAAGGTTCTCGTCGTATGTGACGATCGGCTGGCTGAACGCCGGATCATTACGGTCCGGACCGAGGTCCGAATAAATGTTCGAGGTGCCGGCACCCGGCGGTGCGCCGGCATAATTGCCGGACGCATTGGTCGTGAAATACTCATCGAGCCGTGGATCGTCGCGAGCGTCCATCAGGCTCACCAGGTACTCTCCGGGAGTTATATAGCCCTGCCGCTGCTCTTCGATGAACTGATACCAGAGGTTCTTCTCCCCTGGAGTCCCGGGATGAACAGAGGTGTAGTCGTTGGCGGACGAGGTGATACCCTGAGCCGCTTCGGCCAGAGCTCTCGCGTACGCGGTACCGTCAACCTCGGCGGTGTGCATATAGAACCGCGCCTTGAGCGTATGGGCGAGCGCGATCCACTTGGCGCGGGATCCGCCATACACGAGATCGGCCGCGCCAGGACCGACACCGGTAGCGCTGGATAAATTGGTGATCGCCGAGGAGAGGAGTGTCTGAATCGCGGCATAGACCTCGAGCTGCTGATCCAGCTTCGGCGTCGCGACGTCTCCAACGGCCTCCGAATAGGGAATGTCGCCGTAAAGATCAGCCGCCGTTCCAATCTGCAGCGCCTCGAACACCTGGGCGATTCCGAGGTACGTCTTGTCGTTAATCTCCGTGGCTCCAGCCTGGAGCTTGCGGATATCTACCAGACCTCCGCCACCATAGATGTAGACCCAGGGTGTCTCGAACCCGCTTTCGGTGATCGAATAAGTTCCAAGCGTCTGGTACTGACGGTCGGTGCCCGCCATCTGTTGCATCCACATTGAGACCGCTCGCGGAGTTTCACCGGTTTGCACCGTCCACGTTGACGCCTGAATGGCTGCGATCAGCTGGGAGAGCGTTGCTTGTGTAGGTCGATTGGGGTCATTTGTAAGCTCATCGGCCCCAGTCAGGTAGTTGCTGCACCCGGCCATAACGAATGGCAGCAGGGCTGCAACCGCGAGCCTGCGATAGGTTTTCATTTAGGGTTCCTTTCCGATTAACGGTTCAGCCCGACGGACACCACGATCGAGCGCGTCTGCGGGTTGTTGAAGTAGTCGATACCCTGAACGAACACTTCCGCGCCGCCCAGATTGGTTTCAGGGTCGATGCCAGTGTAGTTGGTCCAGGTCTTCAGGTTGCGGCCGGCAAGACGGAGATCCATCGAGCTGAAGCCGAATATGCGACGCACGAACGGCTGGTCGAAATTCATCGAAACCGAGACTTCGCGCAGCTTGGTGTAGCTGCCATCCTCGATGAACTGCGCCGAGGGGCCGGTGAAACCGCTGCCGATGTTCTGCGCGTACCAGCTAAAACCTATTGGAACGGCGAGTCCGACTCCGGGGCCGGCGACAACGCCCGAAGCGCCTGGGCGAGTGGGCATGTAATCCGTTCCGAATGTGCGGTTCACGTCCCGGATCTCGGTGGTCTTGTGAGTTCCGAAGTAGGTGAGGGCGCCCTTGGTGCCATTCCACACATCCCCGCCGCCTTTGCGGTCGACGAGAGCGGAAAGCGTCACCTTCTTGAACGACATTGAGCTGCGGAAGCTGCCCGTCCAGCGCGGGTTCGGATTGGCGATGATGCGATCGGTCTCATCGTACACCGGGTACCCATCGACATCGATATAAAGCGCGCCGTTCGGCGCACCCTGGCAGTGGCCCGCTGTGTTGTCGATGTCGGTTGTGCCAACGGTCAATCCGCGACCGCAGCGCACGAAGTCCTCGCCGCGAATGACCCCGACCTCGGAGCCCTTGGTCACCGAACCGTACACGCCCGAGAACGTGCCCGCCGACTTGTCGACGAACTCCGCCCCCTTGAGGTCAAGCACCCTGTTCTTGTTCTTCGCGTAGTTGATGCCGAAATCCCACGCGAAATTGGCAGTTGTGATCGGGCGCGCATTGAAGGTCGCTTCGACACCCTTGTTGCGGATGACTGCGGCGTTGAAGAGCCGTGATGTGAATCCGGTCGACGGCGGTGTGGGCGCGGAGATGATCACGTCCACCGATTTGGCGTTATAAAACGTCAAACCAAAGTCGATTTTCTGGTCGAGAAGCCCGATATCCGCTCCGAGCTCGGTTTCCTTGGTGCGCTCGGGGGCTGTCTCGTTATTACCGAGAGACCGGCTGGTGTAGAGCCCGCCCAATCCCGACTGGGTGGCGTTCAGGTAGTCTCCCCAACCGCCGCCAAATGCTCCCCCAACTGTCAGAGTCGTCGGAATGGTTTCATATACGCCTGGCTCCTTACCTGCCTCTCCGTAGGCGGCCCGCAGCTTCACAAAGCTGAGAGGGCCACGCTGCTCGGGGTTGAAAATGTTGCTCAAAGCCCAGGCGACGCTGGCTTTCGGGAACCAGAAGCGCTGCTTCGCCTGGCCGAAGGTGGAGAAGCCGTCGTTACGCATCGCAGCGGTGACGAAGACCTGGCGGAACAAGTCGAGGTTCAGCTGCCCGTAATATGATTCGGTATGAATCAGGGAACGAAACTCGGAAGGCTCCCATGTCGTTGTGTTCTGTACAGCGTAAGGCTCCGGCGCCACCAGGTCATACCCGCGGGTGTAATTCTGCCGGTACCGGCGACTGCCGAGCGTCTGGCCCACCGTGAACGTGGTCGCCAGGTTCTCGCTGAAGTTCTTGGTGGCGATGGCGCTGAGGTTCGAATTGAGAATGGTGTTGATGAAATCAGCGCGGGTGACCGATCCGGGACCGTAGGAACCCGAGCCGAGAGGGAGGGCTTCGAGGCGCCAGTCGGAATAGTAGTCGCCTCCCAGGTTGTACCTGACCGCAAGCCAATCCATGGGATCGTAGTCGACGTTCACGTTAGCGATGACGCGTCCCAGCTCGCTCTTGTTCGGCACCTTGTTGGCGACAAAGAAGGGGTTGTCATAAATCCGCGACAGGGAGATTCCAGCAACCGAGGGATTCGGGAACCGGTAGGAGCGGTGCAGACCCGAGACGGGATCGAGATAAACGCGACTGTCATAATTTGGCGGAGTGCGCATTGCGCCAAGCAGGAGCCCGCTCAGGTTTGAACCCTTCTGAATAAAGGACCCCCGCGTGTCGATGTAGTTGGCGTTACCACCGATTGTCAGGCGGTCAAGCAGCCTGTGCGTGGCCTTGAGGCGGCCGGAGGTGCGCTGATACCAGTTGTTGGGGCCAACAATGATTCCGCGCTGGCTGAGGCGACCGACCGACATGTAAAAAGTGGTCTTGTCGTTTCCACCGGATGACGTCAAAGTCATATCCGAATCGAATCCGGTGTCGAACAATTCGCCGAAGTGATCCTGGATCTGCAGCCCATTGGGGTAGAGCCGGGCGAAGGTGGCCTCCGCGTCAGCCGGGTTCCGACCGAGGGCGGTGAGGCGGGCACGGATGGCCTCGGTGTAAATCGGCTGCGTGAGCTCGGGACCCCAGCTGAAGCCGGTCGTCCTGCAGTTCTTGGTGTCCAGGATCAGGCAGTTGTCAACTGTGCTGGCCAGAGTGCGGATCCCATGCCCGTACTTCGTCTGGAGCGGGATTTCCTTGTTCACAGTGTTCCACCCGAAGTTCGACCGCAGAGAGTACCGCGTTTCGCCCGACTTCCCGCCCTTGGTGGTAATGAGCACCACTCCCTGGGCGGCTCTGGCGCCATAGATCGCGGCTGCCGCTGGTCCCTTGAGAATGTCCACCGAAGCGATATCGGCAGGGTTGATGTCCGATGCGCGGTTTGGCGTTACCGTTCCCGCAGTAGCCGGGCCGGTGGCGAAGGTGGTGTTGTCGATCGGAACGCCGTCGACCACGAAGAGGGGTTGACCCGTGCCCGATATTGATTTCGCTCCGCGGATTCTGATGTAGGAGGAAGCACCGGGTTCGCCCGACTGCTGGTTGACTTCGACGTTCGGCGCCTTTCCTGCCAGAGCCTGAACGATGTTCGGCTCGTTGGAGCGGGTGATCGTCACCGAGTCAACGGAATTGATTACGTTGCCGAGCTTCTCGCGCGTGGTACGTGTACCCTCGCCGGTGACAACAACTTCGCCTAGCTGCATTGGATTCGAGCTGAGAACGAAGTTCCTCGTCTGAGATCCAGGCGTGAGAATGACGGGGGACGACGTCGAGGTGAATCCGATACGACGGACGCGAAGCGTAACGGTTTGTCCACTCACACGCGCCGCCGGCAAAGCCAGGGTGTACCTGCCCCCGCCCGTGGTTGTCGCCCCGACGTTGAGACCGTCGATGAACACGGTCGCCGCTTCAATCGGGACGCCTGCCTCGCTCGTCACCACCCCTGTGATGGTGGCACCCTCTTGCGCCGCGCCGAAACTCGGCAGCAGCAAGAAAGCCAGAAATGCTACTACGACCTTACCAATGTTTCTCATGTTCTCCTCCTTCGCACGCACCGCGCACGTGCTTGTGGGTGGGCCAAAACGGTCGCTTCGACAGACAGCGGCAAACGACGGGACCAGTGGAACTGGCCCGTCCGTCCCCAACGGGGGATTGCGAATATTACTGCGGGGAGCCAATGGCGCAATACACGGCCACATTCAGCACCCGGCCAAACTTCAGGTTCTCAGGTAGAAAGCCGAGCCGTGTCACGGGATATCGTAGGCGTGGTAGCGGGTCCAGATCACGATCACTCCGCATCGCGAGCGCTGGCCGCTGAATTGCGCCGGAACCTCGCTTGGACGGTAGACTTCCACCGCTTCCACCTGCTGCGCCGGAAAGTCGTGATCGATTCCGGCCGAAGACGGCGTGTACTGGTTGCCGTTGAGGTAGTAATCGATCTGACAGGCGTTCGCACCGGCGACGACTACGCGGTCCATTCGGACGTCGTAGGACTGCCCCCAGCGATTGAAAACGGGTTGAAGCGTAAAACCTGGCGCCCCTCGCACGAGGTCAGTGATTCGCTGGCTGCCCCTCCGCTCGATGGAGACACGGTCGAAGAAGAGGCCGTTTCCCCGCCCGCGCCGCTCACCGAATCCGCTCGTACGCTCGAAGGCACTCGGCTCTCCGATCGTGAGTACCCTGGAGAGAGTGGTGACGGACCTATTGAGGACGAAATTCACTTTCGCCGTGTCGCCGGCCTGAAGGCTGACCGACGCTTCCAGAGGGGAGAACCCCAAGGCGCGCGCCTCCACGGAATAACGCCCCGCGTGCACTCCCCTGATCAAGAACCGGCCGGCCTCGTCCGTCAGACCTGTGTAGGAGGATCCCGGAAGCCTCACGCTGACCCCAGGTACGGGAGCCCCGTTTTCGTCGTAAACATACCCCCTCAGCACTCCCGGCTCGGATTGCCGGGTCGCACCCGACACCCGGATCAGCTCGCCCGGCGCCGGATGAAGGCGCAGATCCCGGCGAACGGCGGCGTCCTTCCGGGTCATTATATCCGGAACCAGCCACTCGCGTGAACCGAACGCAATCCGCAGCTCAATGGCCGCGTCCGCGGGTAATCCGCAAAGGAGGTAATGGCCACCCGAATCGGCCGTGGTCGATTCCGAGCGCCTGGCTCGAGCAGCACTCGAAGTCGACGGCCAAGCCGCAGTTACGAGGGCTTGACTGGCGGGACGGCCACCGAGGACGATGAGGGTTCCCTCTATCGCGCCCGGGTTAGCTGTATCACCGGCCTTGGTGCATTGGGTCCCGGCCCACTCCGGAGTCGCCGCCAAAATGAGAAGGCAGCCGCCGAAGCGTAGAACCGCGCCGAACCGGTGACAGCGCCGCAAATGCACTCCCACGATCGAGACATGGATGCCCCGCGATGCGGCCCACCTAGCGCGCTACCTTGCCGCGCCGCGGTCTCTATTTACTTCTCTATTTACTACTGTAGCGCGCAAATCATGTCAAGCGCGAGAACCGATTGTACCCCGCGACGGCATAAGCTACCCGAGACCGCCTATATCTCCTCTGGAACGGCCACCGCTTCCGGCAGCGCGAAATCCGTGTCCGAGTCGGCCGCCAGTATTTCGGCGATCGTCGGCTCGGGCGGAAGCTCCGGCATCGCCGGCACTGGCGCGCCCTCGATCTCCACTTCCTGATAGCGATACATCCCAGTTCCCGCCGGGATCAAGTGACCGATGATGATGTTCTCCTTGAGTCCGAGCAGCTCGTCCCGCGCGCCGCGGATCGCGGCGTCGGTCAGTACACGCGTCGTCTCCTGAAAGCTCGCGGCCGAAATGAACGACTGGGTCGTGAGACTCGCCTTGGTGATGCCGAGCAGCAAGGGTTCCGAAACCGCAGGTGTTTCTTTTTTCTTCTTCGCCTTGTCGTTCGATTCCCTGAAGGTCTGCTTGTCGACGTGCTCGCCCTCGAGGAACATCGTCTCGCCTGACTCGAGCACGCGCACCTTCTGCAGCATCTGCCGCACGATCACGCCAATGTGCTTGTCGT
>JBDSRC010000068.1:0-4823 GCA_039929505.1 Gemmatimonadaceae bacterium | reverse complement strand
GTGCGGTCCTGAACTCGTCCTGGACAGGCCGCTCGCCGTGCACGAGCCATATCGGTCCCAGGCGCGGCGATTTCTCCTTCACGCGTCCGAGCCAGGTGGTCATTTCAGTCCGGTCGGCGTGCGCACTATAGCCGTTGATTATTTCGACGCGCGCCCGGAGAGGCACATCCTCTCCGAAGATCCTCAGCTCCGGCCGCCGCTCGACCACTCGCCGGCCAAGTGTATGCTCCGCCATGAATCCGACGATGAGAATGGTGTTCCGGGGGTCGCTCGCCCCCTGCGCCAAGTGATGGAGGATGCGGCCGTTCTCCATCATCCCCGCCGCGGCGATGATCACCATTGGCCCGCGCGCTCTGCCGAGTGCCTTCGACTCCTCAACATCACGGGTGTATCTCAGAAGGTCGAAGCGGAACAGCTCCTGGGCTTTCGCCACCATGTCTTCCGACTTGTCGAAGATCTCGGGGTGCATCTCGAAAACGGTCGTGGTGTCGATCGCGAGCGGGCTGTCAACGTAGATTGGGATGGAAGGGATCGCGCCCTCTTTCACCAGACCGTGCAGCGCGTAGATCATCTCCTGAGTGCGGCCAACCGCGAAAGCGGGGATCAGGACTCTACCGCCGCGCGCCGCGGTCTCGCGGATGATCTGAGCCAGCTTCGCCCGCGCTCCTTCGACCGACTCGTGATCACGATTACCGTAGGTGGATTCCATGATCAGCGCATCGGCGCCCTCGGGTGGAACCGGATCACGAATGATGGCCTGCCTGCTGCGGCCGATATCACCGGAAAAGACCAGTCTTTTCGTTTTGCCGCCCTCGGTGCAATCGAGGATGACCGATGCTGAACCGAGTATGTGTCCGGCATCGACGTAGGTCGCGCGCACTCCGGGCACGACATCGAAGGTCTTCTCGTAAGGCATTCCAACCATGAGATCCATCGTCCGCACCGCGTGGCGCATCCCATAAAGCGGCTCGATGAATTCTTTCTTTCGCTTCGCGAGGAACTCCGCGTCCTTCTCCTGGATGTGAGCCGAGTCGGCGAGCATGATGGCCGACAGATCGCGGGTGGCGGCGGTAGCCCAGATGGTCTTCGAGTATCCCTCCGCCACCAGGTAGGGAAGCCGTCCCGAGTGATCGATGTGCGCGTGAGAGAGCACCACCGCATCGAGGTTGGCGATCGGAAGAGGAAGTATCCGGTTCTTGTCCGCTGATTCCTGGCGCCTCCCCTGAAACATTCCACAGTCGAGGACGACCGTGTGGCCGTTGACGTGCAGCAGATGGCACGACCCGGTTACTTCGCGGGCGGCGCCGACGAATGTTATCTCCAAACGGCTAGCCTTCTGCTACCGCGTCGCGCTGGAACAGGATGATCAGCCGCTGCTCGTCCTGGGACATGAGCGCGGGCTCCCACCCTCCCCTGCTTCGCTCATTGAGAAGATCAGTGAGAGTATCTTCGTCTTCGCGCGTATGGCGCGTGAGCTTGACCACCACAGCCTGGTATTCTTTCATCGGGAGTTAGAGATTAGAGCCCGTGAGCAACAATCGCATGGATCAGGAATTCCCAGGTAACAAATGATCGAGCGCGTCAAGGAATTCCCATCGCTGACTATTATCCGGCATCCCCTGGTCCAGCACAAGCTGACCATTCTGCGCGACCTCGACACCGAGACCAAGCATTTCAAGGAGCTCGTCGATGAGATCGCGATGCTCATGGCCTACGAGGCGACCAGCGAGCTCAGTCTCGAGCCGAGAGATGTGGAAACTCCCCTCGAGAAGACGAAAGGCTGGCACATAAGCGGGAAGAAGCTCACTCTCGTTCCGATATTGCGCGCGGGACTCGGAATGGTGGAGGGAATTCTTCGACTGGTGCCGTCGGCGCGGGTAGGTCACATCGGTTTGTATCGCGACCACGACACGCTTCAGCCGGTGGATTATTACTTCAAGGTACCAAGCGATCCGGCAGAGCGTGATTTCTTTCTTCTCGATCCGATGCTCGCCACGGGAGGGAGCGCTGCCGCCGCGGTGTCGTCCCTGAAAAAGGCCGGTGCGACACGCATCCGGTTTCTATGTCTGGTCGCGGCGCCGGAAGGAGTCAGACGGCTGACAGAGGCACACCCCGACGTGCAGATCTACTGCGCGGCGCTCGACCGCGGGCTCAACGATCTCGGCTATATCCTGCCGGGGCTGGGCGACGCTGGCGACAGGTTGTTCGGCACACGTTGATCACGCGGCGTTGGCGTTGATCTAGCCGAACCACTCCCGCGGATTCAGGCGCTGCTGGTCGGCGGCGTCGATGATCCACTGCTGGCTCTCGGGATCGGTTATCTCGACCGCCACTGATTCGAACCAGTGCGTCGCCATGCTGATGTCGCCGACGCGTCTCCACAATTCTCCAACCAGATATGTGAGAATTGCTCTCTCCTCGCGCGGTACACCATCGTAGGTCTTGAGCGCGTCATCGAATGCGCGGGCAGCGAGACGGCGGAAATACCGTTCAGCTTCGATATCGCCCTCGTCGACACAGCACCACGCAGCGCGAAGAAGCAGATCCGCGATGTGCCTCGTATCCATTCCCTGCCACTGCGCGACCTTGGCCGCCGCCTCGTATTTCTCGGAGCCGGCAACGAAGGTGGGACGAAGGGGCGTGAGCTCACGGAATACGTGCTGCTTGAGGGCCGGACCGACGTCAGCTGCTCCCTTGAAATCCGATTCTGCGCCCGAGTACCCGCACTCGCTGCACATGTGGATGAGGTACGCGAGCGGCTGTGTCCCTGCGGCTCGCTCGTGGAAGTCGGTTCGCTTTCCACCGAAAGCGTTGGTCGAAACAACGCTTTGGGATTTGAACCCGTGGTCGCACACGGGACAAATCAGTTCGATCTGACGTAGCGTGGTCATTCCCTAACCCCTCCCTCATCGGCTTAGCGCCTCGGGAAAGGGATAAGGAATATTTGTGCCAACTTAAAATTCTTTTGGCGGATATCGGTCTTGTTGGGAGTTTAGGGTAATTGTATCTTCTCGCATCGCAAAACGGCGAAAGGCTTCCCACCCGCGAACTGGTCGTTGATGCTCATCAACCTACTGCCCGACTTTTTCGCCGTTCACAACAGTACCGACCGTGTCGCCGCCTATCTTCGCTACTTCGAAAATCACCGCCGCTTCCTTGAAGCCTACTGGCATAACTACGTTCTGGATCCCGCCGGGCCGCATTTCATGGAGGTCGTCCGGTCTGCAGCGCTCGCCAGCCGGGTAGATCTTCGCACGATGCTGGAAAGAATCGACGTCGTCTCGCTGGCACGAAATACGGAAGAGCAGGTCAGAGTGCTCCTCGACATCGATACCGATATCGACGTTTACCTGATGGTCGGAGTGGGCGCTGCCAACGCCGGCGAGCTCGTCATCGATGGAAAGGGCGTTGCCTTCGTCTGCCTGGAGCATTTCACCAGCGTCACGAATCCCGAAACTCAGGGCCTGGGGCTGGATCCGGAGCTGATTCCCCTATGGCTCGGCCACGAGATCGCCCATACGGTCCGCTATACCTCCCCGACCAGCAGAAGCGAGATGAAGCACCTGGTGGACGAGGCCGGCGGGTACTACTCGTACTGGGAAACCGGCCGGCGGGCTTCTCTGCGCGAGCTCATGATCAACGAGGGACTGTCGATTCAGGTCTCGAGAGCAGTCAGCCCCGGGCACGCCGCGTGGGAGTACTACGGCTACACCAGGCGCGAGTACGCGACTGTGCGGGAGCTGGAGCCCTTAATGGCCAGATCGATCGGTGACGATCTCGACCGCGCTGGCCTCGGTCTCAGGCTTCGCTATCTGTCGGGTGGAATGAGCGACGATGCGCGCACCGTCGACCGACACGTTTTCCCCGAGCGCAGCGGTTACTTCCTCGGCGCCAAGATGGTGGAGTCCGCGGTCAGCTCACGCGGCTTGCCATGGGCCGTACGCGCCAGTGCGAAAGAGATAGACTCGATTTCCTCCTCGGCCCAAGCGTCGGCCTGACTTGTCGCTTCTGCGGACTCACCGAGGAAACTGCAACTGCGGAGGAGAACGGGCGGGAGGTGAGAGAGGAGCGTAGGTAGGAGGGAGCAGGTTACGACCTCGCGACTTATCCCGTTATCCGGACGGTGACTGCTCGCGTCGTCGCCGGTGGCGGTTTGCATAAGAGGAAAGTCGGCGTGTGTTGACCTGCCACCTCCTACCTATGTCCCTCTCTCACCTCCCGCCCGTTCGTCTCCGCAGTTGCAGTTAAGCAGTTAATAGCTGCTCACCGCTTTGCTTGGAAAGCTCCTCGGTCTGACTACTTCCCGACGCAGAACGAGCTGAACACCCGGTCGAACACATCTTCGACGTCGACCGTCCCAATCAGCTCTTCCAGAGCACCGACCGCCGCACGGAGATGCACCGACGCAACCGTTGCCGGCAGCTTATCCTCTCGCCACGCATGGTCGAACTGAATCAGCTCGGATAGCGCGGATTGAATCGCGTGACGGTGCCTTGCCGTCGTCAGCAGAGGCTGATCGGGGGTGAGCACGCCGTGATCCTGCTCCAGCGTCCGATCGATTGCTGACAGGAGCTGTGGAAGACCGGCCGCCGTTTCCGCGCTGACCGACACCGTGCCGGGTGCTGCCCGATAATGGTCTCTATTGGTTACTAAATCGATCTTGGTCCTGACCTTGATGGTTGGAGCTGAAGATTTTGCGGCCACCGCCCGGGCTGTCTCCTCCAGTCCCTGGTCGGTGTCGGCACAAGCGAGCACCACCTGCGCCGACTCGAGATAGCGCTCGCTTACCTCGATGCCCATGCGCTCGATCCTGTCTTCGGTCG
>JBDSRC010000067.1:0-10368 GCA_039929505.1 Gemmatimonadaceae bacterium | reverse complement strand
ATTTCCGCGAACCAGAGCTGATCAACGAGCAGACCGACCGCTATCGGGCGGTGACGGCATCCCGCGTCAACGATTTCATCGCCGAGCGAATGGTGGAGGAGAACCGTGCCTCTTTGCTCTATGTGCCAAAGGACCGGGTCGAAATCGAAGAAGTACTAGTCGCTGCTGCCGGCGCGAGCTGATGGTCGCTACCCTCCGACCGAAATCAGGACCCGCCCGCAGCTACCAGTTTCCAAAATTCCATAGCGAAGCGTTGGCACATGGCGTTCGGCTGCTGGTAGCGCCGATCGCAAAGCTGCCTGTTGTCACGCTCCTTGTGGTCGTGAACACCGGCGCCACCAACGATCCAGTCGGGAAGGAAGGCGTCGCCCTCCTGACTGCGAAGGCGCTTCTTGAAGGGACCGAGGCCTATGATGGAGCGGAGCTGGCTGAGAAATTCGAGCAACTCGGAACGTCGCTCGAATCCGGAGCCGACTGGGATAGCACGTTCATAAAGATCACCCTTCTTTCGGAGCGCTTGCCAGCGGCACTAGCACTTCTCAGCGAAGTCATCACAAGCCCCGTTTTCCCCGAGCGGGAGGTCGAGCGACTCAAGGCAGAGCGTCTCGCGGAGATACTCCAGATCGAGACCGAGCCACGCGCGCTGGCCGACGAGCGGTTCGAGTCCTTTCTCTACGCCGGCCAGTCGCGCTATTCAAAACCGGACGGCGGCAATGCGGAGAGCGTATCGCGTCTGACTCGAGGCGACGTCGAACAGTTCTACCGGTCGCATTTCGTAGCAGGCGGGACGACAGTGATACTGACTGGAGACATCGATCTCGATCGAGCCCGCAAGCTGGTCGAATCGGCGCCGGGAAAATTTCCCGGCGGCTCGTCGCCGTCGCAGTCGCTGGTCGCTCTGCCAAGAAGTAATGAGCGAAATGTGCACATAGTCAGTAAAGACGGAGCTTCTCAGTCAGAGCTTCGCGTCGGGCACATCGGACTGCCGCGCAATCACCCGGATTTCTTTCCGACCATGGTCATGAACGCCGTGCTCGGGGGGCTGTTCGGCTCCCGGATCAACCTCAATCTTCGCGAAGCCCACGGATATACCTATGGCGCGTCGTCCTATTACGATTGGCGGCGCGGACCGGGGCCGTTCGCCGTGGCAACAGCGGTGGAGAGCGACGTAACGGCGCTCGCACTGCGTGAGATATTCCTGGAGATCGACCGCATTCGCACCGAGGAGATCTCGGACGAAGAGCTGTCGCTGGCCACGCACTACCTCGAAGGCGTGTTCCCCATTCGCTACGAGACGACGTCCGCGGTTGCGACCGCTCTGGCCAATCTCTCGATCTACGATCTTCCTCGTGATTACTACGACGCATACCGGCGGAACATTCGGGAGGTGACGGTGAAAGCGGTGCTCGCCGCGGCGCAGGCGCACATTCGCCCGGAGGATCTGCAGACTGTCGTGGTCGGCGACGCGACGATAATCCGGGGAGCGGTCGGCGAGCTTGGCGCCGGCACCGTCAGTGTCCATGAAGCCTGATGGTGGGTAAGCTCAGGTCCCGTCGGGCGTACACGGGCAAGGTCATTTCCCTGGATGTGGACGAAGTCGGGTTCCCCGACGGATCCGTCGGAGAGCTGGAGATGATCAGGCATCCCGGGGCGAGCGCGATCGTGCCTCTTCTCAGCGATCCTGCTGGCGACGATCCCCAGGTTCTCCTCATCCGCCAGTACCGGTATGCGGCGGAGGGGTATCTCTACGAGATCCCGGCCGGACGTCTGAATCCCGGCGAAGATCCGCCGAGCTGTGCGGCGAGGGAGCTCAAGGAGGAAACCGGCTGCACGGCTGCCAGGGTCGAGCGCCTGTTCACGATGTACACGACCCCCGGCTTCACCGACGAGAAGATCCATGTCTTCATGGCCTCGGGACTCGAGAGTGGAGAATCGAGTCTCGAGGCCGACGAGTTCCTCGACCTGCATCCGATGCCCCTCTCCCGGGCGCTCGCGATGGTCGAGGCAGGCGAAATCCAGGACGCGAAAACCGCCCTCGGTCTGCTCTTTACTGCGGGATTTCGCGCTGGCCGTTAACCAATTTCAAACTGGCCGTGAACCATTGGGGCCAAATTGGCGTCTAATCAAGTAACGACGCTCGAATCTGTCATGAAAAGAGGACATAAGGGCAGAAACCGGACAAGCTCCGGAGTAGGTCCGATTGCTCTAAGTCTTTAAGCCCCAGTCGCTTAGCCTCGAAACTGATTCGGCATACCGTGTGCATCGTACGGTAGCGGAGAAAGTTCCACCTGGAGTTGTGCACGATACATCGTCGTGGACGTCTCCTATCTAAAGGAGATCAAAATGGCCGACACCGTCCGTAAGCAAATGATACCAGCCGTTGCGCCGACCGTCAGGGAGAGACTGCAGGCGATGGATGATTCTGCCGTCGTGACTGCTTTCCTTGGTGGTGAAGAGCGTGCCTTTTCCGAGCTGGTAACGCGTTATCAGACACGGCTCCTGAACTTCGTGTACCGGACGATCGGGGATCGCGAGAAGGCCGAGGACCTGGTGCAGGAAGTATTCATCAGGGTCTACCGGCACCTGCATCGCTTCGACCGCTCGAAGAAGTTCTCGACCTGGGTGTACACGATCGCGTCGAACCTGGCGAAAAACGAGCTCCGGAACAGATCGAGGAACCCGCTCGTTCTCTTCCAGACCGTGCAGAAGAACTTCCAGGACGAAGACCGTCCGCTCCAGTTCGAGGACCCCACTTCGCGTCCGGACGATATGTACCGGAAGCGGCACCTTAGGGAAATCGTCGAGGAGAGCGTGGCAAAGCTGCCGGAGCACCACCGGCACGTGTTCGTGCTGCGTGAGCTCGAAGGCAAGTCCTACGAGGAGATCGCCGAGATCACGGAGTGCAATCTGGGTACGGTCAAATCGCGCCTGAACCGGGCGAGAAATTCATTCGCGGAAATCATTGCCCCGTATGTAGATTAGGCTGGCGATCCGGGAACAGGGCTTTGCCCCAGGGGTACCTGTTCCCGGACCCTCAACTGATCTCCATGGATTGTCGCGAGTTCTCTGAAAAGCACCTGGCATTCGTAGACGATACCCTCGCCGGTATCGAGCTGGTGCGCATGCAGCGCCATATGGCCGAATGTGAGCCGTGTGCCAGGCAGGATGCAAAGATCCGCCGCGCGCTCCTTCTCTTCAGAAATCTTCCAGCGATCGAGCCCTCGAGCGGTTTTGCCGAGCGCCTCGAGGCGCGTATCCAGGAAGCACACGAGAACGACCTGCTGCTGGAGACGACTACCCGCAACCTCAAGCGGGGCGCCATTGCCGCTACAGTTGCCACCCTCGCCAGCGCCGTCATGCTTGCCTACATCGGCAGCACGCTTTATCAGACCGAGATGACCCGCGACGTCGTGATGCCGCCCGTAGTCGCCATCGCAACCGAGCCCGACCTCGCCCCGATTACGACCTCCACGCCCGCTATCGTCGCCTCGGCGTCAGCCGGGCTGGTTATCTGGCCGATAGCGCTCTTCGCTGAAGAAGCCCCGGTCCGCTTCGCGCACTCGAGATTCGAGCTGGCCAGGCTTAGTCGTTAAGCGGATTCCGGTCAGCGACAGCGAGGGCTGACCTATATTTCGACAATGTCTGTCTCCTCGCTCAAAGCCCTTCGTGAAGCCCTCAAGTGCCGCTCTTTTGACGGCGCTTATTACATCACGGGCGAGGACGACTACCAGAAGGACGACGCCGTAAGCCAGCTCGTCGAAGCAGCGCTCGACCCACAGTCGCGCGACTTCAATCTGGACATTCGGAGAGGAGGAGATCTGGATGCGGAAACGCTGGGAAGTCTGCTCAGCACACCCCCGATGATGGCGGAGCGCCGGATAGTCGTGATCCGCGATGCGGGAGGTCTCAAAAAGGACGCGCGAAAAGCACTGGATGAGTATCTGGCCAATCCGGCGCCTGACGTCCTGCTCCTGGTCACGGCCGCAAGTGGCGCGAAAGCGGACCCGGGTTTGTCCAGCGCCGCAAGATCACTCCATTTCGATCAATTGACGGGGGACAGGCTGCCCAAGTGGATCTCGCACCACGCCACGAGCAACCTGGGAGTCAGCATCACTGAGCCTGCGGTCGAGCTCCTGCAGGCGGCGGTCGGCAGCGACCTCCATCAGCTCGCCTCAGAGCTGGACAAGCTGGCGAGCTTCACTCAGGGTGGCGAGATAACCGAAGAAGCCGTCGCGGCAATAGTTGGAGTGCGTCGCGGAGAGACTCAAGCCGATCTGTTGGACGCGGTTGCCGATCGCAACGTTTCGCGCGCGCTCGAGCTCGTCCCGCACATTCTCTCACAACCGAAAAGCACCGCCGTCTCAGTCGTCATGGCATTGTCGACACAGATGATCGCGATCGCGTGGGGTCGAGCGAAGCTCGATGACGGGGCGTCACGCAGCCAGTTGAATCAACAGTACTTCGATCTCCTCAAGGAGACGGGGGCGTTTACTGGCAGATCCTGGGGATCAGCCGCCCAGGTCTGGGCAAGAGCCGCGGACCGCTGGAGCAAGGACGCCATCGATTATGCGCTCGATACGCTGCTCGATGCGGACGTCGCGCTCAAGGAAAGCAAGGTCTCCTCGGAAGAACAAATATTGGCTAGTGTAGTACTCAGCATGTGCGCGGCCGAGGAAGCAGTCGCGGTGGCGTGATGCTCAAACGGAATGGGGGAAGATGTTGAGACTGGCATACCTTTCAGGTGCCTTGATACTCTGCGCTGCTTCGGCGGCGGATGCGCAGTCTGTCGCACGTTCGGCGGATGCGGCATTCGCGAGAGCGCAGGATATGGCCAGCGATGGAAACAGCGCCGCCGGGAGGGCCGTCATCGATTCCGTGATCAAGGCAACCGCCCCCACCTCACCGGTCTATCCGCAGGCGCTTTACTGGCGGGCGACGCTCGCGACGAGTGCAGCTCAGGCGGAGAGCGACTACCGGCACATCGTGGTGGACTATCCGCTGGCTCCGCAGGCTGAGGATGCGCTGCTCCGACTTGCGCAGCTCGAGCTGGCGCGCGGAGACAGGGACGACGCGCTCCTCCACCTGCAGCGGATACCGAGGGACTATCCGCGGAGCAAATCAATCGCCCGCGCCAGCTACTGGACCGCGCGTGTGTTGTTCGAGAAGAACGACATCGCCGGGGCCTGTGCGGCGAACGCCACGGCACTTTCACAGGCCGCGGAAGGCGAGATAGAGCTGAGGAATCAGATCCAGTATCAGAGCCAGAGGTGCGCTGCGTTTGCGGCGTCCCAGCGTTCCGCGGCGACCGCCGGAATAGCGTCTTCGGCGCCGTCATCGGTGGGTGCCAACGCATCCTCGACGCCGGTGACAACCTCAGCTTCCTCGACACCCGCAACCGTCGCAAAAAGCCCAGTGATCAACGACTCTTCAGTTCAGAAAGTTGTAACGGCAAGCCCCGTCGAAAACGCCCCGGGGCGGATCTCGCCTCCGACCGCCGGCAGAGACACCCGCCCGAGTCAGGTACAGCCGGACCCGACGATCATGCCCACCACAGAAGTAAAAACCACCACGTCGCCGCCGGCTCCGCCGGCACCGGCAGCTTCGGGGCGAGCGTGGTCCGTGCAGGTCGCAGCGTATAATCAGAGGACAGGTGCAGAAAAACTGGTGACAACGCTCCAGCGACGCGGCTATCAGGCGCGTGTCGACGGAGACGTGGCGCCGTTCAGGGTCCGAATCGGACGCTACGCCACGGCGCGCGAAGCCGAGGTTGCGCTCCGTGAGATCAAGTCCAAAAAAATGGCGGGTCTGGTAGTGAGAGCACCGTAGAAGTGGCAAGCGCCGCATCAACACCGTTGATGCAACAGTACCGGGAGATCAAATCGCGTCACCAGGACGCGATTCTGTTCTTCCGGATGGGAGACTTCTACGAGATGTTCTACGAGGATGCCGAGGTCGCATCGAGGACACTCGGCCTCACCCTGACCTCGAGGAACAACGGCGGAGCGAGCGCGGTGCCACTGGCCGGAGTTCCAGTGAAAGCCGCGGGTGAGTATCTGCGCCGTCTGGTTCAGCAGGGATTCCGCGTTTCGATCTGCGAGCAGACGGAAGACCCCCGTCTGGCGAAGGGAATCGTCAAGCGTGAAGTCATCGAGACGATTACTCCAGGAGCGGCATTTTCCGATGCGCTGCTCGATGGGACGAGAAACAATTACCTCTGCGCGCTGAACCGCTCGGGAGATTCGGTCGGTTTTGCGGCAGCGGACCTCTCGACTGGCGAGCTGCGCCTGACCGAAGCGACCCTGCCCGACGCCGACTCCGTTTTGTCGAGGCTGACTCCGCGCGAAGTGATCGTCGCGCGGGAATCGAACCTGGACCAGATTCTCAAGTCGCCTCCCGGCGAAGAAGGCCCACTCCTCACCGAGCGCGAGGGTTGGGAGTTCGACCCCGCGCTGGGCCGTGACCTTCTAATGCAGAAATTCCGGGTAGGCTCGCTCGAAGCATTCGGAATCGAAGACCGTGATACGGCGATGCTTGGAGCGGCCGGAGCGCTACTCCGCTACCTGGACGAGCTACAGCCCTCGGGCACGCCGCACCTGACCCGGCCCAAGATTGAACGGGCCGCGGGAGTGATGCCGCTCGACGAAATGACGCGGCGCAACCTCGAGCTCGTCGAGTCGATGCGCGGTGCGGAAACCTCGGGCACTCTGCTGAGCGTGCTCGACAGGACTCTCACGCCAATGGGAGCGAGACTGCTGAGACAGTGGCTGCTCGCGCCGCTCGTGGACCGTGCCGGCATCGAGGCGAGACTGAGCGCCGTTGCCGCGCTCGACGATCCTCTCATCCGGCAGGCGCTGCGCGAGGCACTCGATGGTGTGCGGGACGTGGAACGACTGGGCGGAAAAGCTGCGACCGGCCGTGCATCACCCCGTGAGCTCGGAGCCCTCGGCGATTCGATGGCAAGACTGCCGGCAGTATACGCGGCCCTCGAGCGGGCGCGGAAAACGGCCGCGGCGACCGACGCCGTGATGCTCAGCGTTCACGCGCTCTCGTGGGATGGATGCGGCGATCTCTCCGAAGACATCCAGCGGCTCCTGGTCGAGCGGCCGCCGGTTGCGATCGGAGACGAGCCGAGCATTCGGGAAGGAGTGGACAGCGGGCTCGACGAATGGCGCGCGCTCCGCGATGGCGGCAAGGACGGAATCGCCCGTATCCAGTCGGAAGAGAGAGAGCGCACCGGGATCAGCTCGCTCAAGGTCGGCTACAACAAGGTGTTCGGGTATTTCATCGAGGTCACGAACAGCAATTCCCACCTCGTCCCTCCGGACTATCAGAGACGGCAGACTCTGACGGGCGCGGAGCGGTATGTGACGCCGTCGCTCAAGGAATATGAGGAGCGCGTCCTGACGGCGGCGGAGCGTGTAGAGGCAAGGGAGAGAGAGCTGTTCGAAAGCCTGCGAACCCGGGTCGGCAGTCAGATAGCGCGCCTGCAGTCGGTCGCTCAGGTGATCGCCGAGCTCGATGTGCTCGCTTCACTGGCGGAGGTCGCCTCGAGTGAAGGGTACGTGAGACCGGAAATCACCGATGGGTTCGATCTGGAGATCACGGCGGGCCGCCATCCGGTAGTCGAGCGGATGATGCCGCGCGAGAAATTCATCCCCAACGATCTCGTGCTGAACGACGGCGCGCGCATGATCATTCTTACGGGGCCGAACATGGCCGGCAAATCCACCGTGCTGCGGCAAGTCGGCCTGATCGTGCTGATGGCGCAGGTTGGCAGCTTCGTCCCGGCCGCGAAAGCGCGGATCGGCATCGTGGATCGACTGTTCACCCGTGTTGGAGCGAGCGACAACCTCGTTCGCGGCCAGTCGACCTTTATGGTCGAGATGTCGGAGACGAGCGCAATCCTGCATACCGCGACCAGCCGGAGCCTGGTGCTGCTGGATGAGATCGGCAGAGGCACATCGACCTATGACGGAATCTCGATCGCGTGGTCGGTGAGCGAGCACCTACACGACAAGACCGGCTGCAAGACGATTTTTGCGACGCACTATCACGAGCTGACGCAGTTGGCGGACCATTTAGTAGCAGTTCGTAACTATAGTGTGCGTGTCAGGGAAGTCGGAGATCAGGTGCTCTTCCTGCACCGGCTGGAGCCAGGAGGCGCGGACCGGTCTTACGGGATCGAGGTGGGGAGACTGGCGGGGCTGCCGGCCTCGGTGCTTACCCGTGCCAAGGAGCTCCTCAGGGTACTCGAAGCGGAACAGATCGTGCCTCGATCAGTTCCCGCCTCCCCCTCCCCGGCGCCCAGCGATGTCGCGCGTGGCGGAGACCAGCTCGCGCTCTTCGCCTTTTCCCCCCACCCTGTCGTGGACAAACTCCAAACGATGGATCCAAACACCATGACGCCACTGCAAGCTCTCGACGCGCTCGCGCGACTCGTCGACGAAGTGAAGAGCGGGAAAGGGTCCTGACATGATCTCGAGACTGGCAATCGGTGCTTTCGTCGCGCTGGCGACACTTTCGGCCTGCAAAGACTCAGGCGGCGGCCTACCCTTCCAGACGGTGGGGCGACAACCGGACATCGCGCCGGTGATGCTCAACAACGAGCTGCCGTTCCGGTATCCGCCGGCTCTCTATGCCCAGCGCGTGCAGGGAAACGTCACGCTACGCATCTACATCAACGGAGATGGAGAGATCGTGGCTGACTCGACGCGTGTGGCTGAGACCTCCGGATTCAACGCGCTCGATTCGGCGGCGATGAAGGGATCGCGCGAGCTCAGGTTCGAGCCGGCCAAGACACAGGGGCAGCCGGTGCCGGTGTCGATTCTCCTTCCGGTTTATTTCAGGCACCCCGACGCTCCGCCGCTCGCCGGCGATTCGGCGATCAAGCGCGATTCGACGCTGACCTCCAGGGCGGACTCCACGCGACGCGCCGACTCAGTAAAAAAAGCCGACTCGCTCCAGGCGGCCGCGGACAGAAGCGCCGCGAAGACACCGATCAAGAGACCCGCTCCGCGGACGACGAGACGCGGCAGCTCGAGGTAAGATGAAAGACGAACGCCACCGCCGTCCCTGTGACAGCGTTCTCGACACGATCGGCTGGACACCGCTGATCAGACTGAACAGCGTCACGCGCGGAATCCGCACTCCGGTCTATGCCAAAGCTGAATTCTTCAATCCCGGCGGCTCGGTAAAGGACCGGATCGGGCTTCCGATAATCGAGCGGGCCGAGAAAGAAGGAAAGCTCAAGCCAGGCGGGACGATCGTTGAAGGGACGAGCGGCAATACTGGCGTCGGTCTCGCGATCGCCGCTGCGCTCCGCGGCTACAAATGCATCTTCACGATGCCGGACAAGATGTCGCAGGAAAAAGTGAGGCTGCTGAAAGCGTTCGGGGCCGAGGTGATCATCACGCCAACGGCGGTTCCGCCCGATCATCCGGACAACTACGTGATGATGGCGAAGCGGATCGCGGCCGAGACGCCGAACGCAATCCTGGCCGACCAGTTCTACAACGAGGCGAACCCGGACGCACACTACGCCACTACCGGTCCGGAGCTCTGGGAACAGACCGAGGGGAAGATCACGCACTTCGTCTTGTCGGCGGGCACGGGTGGCACCCTCACTGGCGCTGGTCGATACCTCAAGGAGCGGAATCCGGCCATCAAGATCATTGCTGGAGATCCAGCCGGCTCGATACTGGCTGAGTACTGGCGGAGCAAGGGGACCAATAAGGTCGAGGGAACTCCCTATAAAATCGAGGGGATCGGGCAGGACAAGCTTCCGGGTACGCTGGACCTGAGCCTGATCGATGACTACCGGACCGTGAGCGACAAGGAGTCGTTCGCAATGGCCAGGCGGCTCACCCGGGAAGAGGGATTGTTCGTCGGAGGATCATCGGGCCTGATCACCGCGGTCGCCCTCGATGTCGCGCGCGAGGTGAACGACAAGAAAGCCATGGTGGTGACATTCTTATGCGACACGGGGGAGAGATATCTCTCAAAGCTCTACTCCGACGAATGGATGCGCGAGAACCAGATGCTCGATGTGCCGAGAGTTGCGCTGCACCACGTGCTGGGCAGAAAGAACGGCGGCGCGCCGGCGGTCGTCAGCGTAGCTCCCGGTGCCACGGTCCGGCAGGCGATCGGTCTCATGACGCTACACGACGTGTCACAGCTTCCGGTGATGGATGGCGCCAACTGCGTCGGATCGGTGAGCGACTGGTCGCTGTCGCAGAAGAGCCTCGAGAATCCGAAGCTGCTCGAAACGACGGTCAGCGAGATAATGGATTCGCCGTTTCCGATGATATCCTCCGAGCAGCCGGTCGACAGTGTGGTGAAGCTTCTCTCCAAGTCCAATCCCGCCGTGCT
>JBDSRC010000066.1:0-6664 GCA_039929505.1 Gemmatimonadaceae bacterium | reverse complement strand
CACAGGCGAACGCCAATCCGGCGATTACACCACTTTGCCGCGCAACAAGGCGACATCGCGCCCGGCGATCCGACAGCACCGTTGCCGCGGTCGTGATATCGTGCCTGGTGTCATCTTCCTCGAGAGCAGCGGCAACAATTCTCGAAAGCTCCGTTCGCGTCAGGTGCAGGTGGAGCCCCTCCTCGCGGACGAATCCGTGAGCGGCGAGATCGCTTCCCTGCCCCTGCTTGGGCGTCATTCGCCGGGATCTACCGACGCACCGGGCGCAGGCGAAAGAGGCGTCTGTCCTCCGATCGAAACCATCCGCTCGATCGCGAGACGGGCACGCGACGCGATGTCTTCCGGCACCGTGATGCGGTGCTCCATTCGCTGCAGTGAGCTGAGAACCTTGGGCAACGTGGTCACCTTCATGAATGCGCAAACCGCATCCGGGTTCGCCGCGTGAAACGTCTTGGTCGGATTCTCGCGCCTGAGCCGGTGCAGAATCCCAACCTCTGTCGCCACTATGAACTCGTCATTCGACGAGATGGCGGGCCGCCGGATCATCCCCTCCGTCGACAATATCTGCACGCCAACCGGATCGATATCTCCGGCCGACACTGCTTCGACGACGCTGGTGGCGCAGCCGCACTCGGGGTGAATCAAAAACTCGGCGCCCGGATGCGCCGCACGCTGCAGGCGGATGTCTTCGGGATCGATCCCCGCGTGCACGTGACACTCGCCCATCCACACATGCATGTTCTTCCGTCCCGTGATTCGGCGCACGTGCGCGCCAAGGAACATGTCCGGCAGAAAGAGAATCTCGCGGTCGGCCGGAACGGAATTCACGATTTCCACCGCGTTTCCGGACGTGCAGCAGTAGTCGCTCTCGGCCTTTACTTCCGCCGTCGTGTTCACGTAGGACACCACGACGGCGCCGGGATGCTCGGCCTTCCACTCGCGGAGCTGCTCAGCGTTGATCATCGCCGCGAGTGAGCACCCGGCGGCGAGATCGGGAAGCAGCACGGTTTTTTGCGGAGAGAGCACCGCCGCCGTCTCGGCCATGAAGTGCACTCCGCAGAAGACGATGACGTCGGCCTTCGTCTTGGCTGCCTCGCGGCTCAGCCCGAGCGAGTCGCCGACGAAATCGGCGACATCCTGGACCTCGGCACGCTCGTAGTTGTGCGCCAGAATGACGGCGTTGCGCTCGCGCGCGAGGTGCTTGATCTCCTCCGACAGGCCGGCGTGTAGATTCGCGCTCGTTCTCATTCGGTCACCATTCGATGTGCTTGCCGCTCCATTTCCTCTTTGCGCGCGGAAAATCACTTCTATAATGTCCGCCCCGCGATTCCTTTCTCAACAGTGCCCCATCCGCGATCAGGATCGACGTCTCGACCATATTGGTTTCCTCCGTCGCGCCGACGGGAAGCCGGGATTCGATCCCCTTGAGCTTCTCGATGCCGAGCCGCAATCCTTTCGCCGTACGATCGATCCCGCAATGATCCCACATCACCTGCCGGATGTCGTCGGCTGCAACCTGCGCGGCGCCACGGTCGCGCAGAACGGGCACCTCCCATTTCTTCTTCCGCGGCGGCGATCCCGCCTTCTTCGCTTCGATCATGTCGCGCGCTACCCGCTCAGCGAACACCAACCCCTCGAGCAGAGAGTTCGACGCGAGGCGGTTTGCTCCATGGACACCCGTCCGCGACACCTCGCCGCAGGCGTAGAGTGCAGTTAAGCTGGCTCTCCCGCGCAAATCTGTAACGATGCCCCCCATCATGTAGTGCGCGGCGGGCGTCACCGGAATCAGCTCGGAAGTCGGATCGATTCCGCGAGCCCGGCACAGCGCAAGGATTCCGGGAAAGCTTTTCCTGAAAAGCTTGCCGATCTTGCGCGCGTCGAGCCACACCCGGCGCCCGCCCGCCCTCTCGCGGAATATCTCGCGCGCCACCACATCGCGCGGCGCGAGCTCCGCAAGCCGGTGTCGCTTCGGCATGAAGCGCACGAGCTCTTCGTTGAGGAGAACGGCTCCTTCTCCCCGCACGGCCTCCGAGATCAGAGCTAACGGATTCTCCGGAGTGTCGAGCGCGGTCGGATGGAACTGCACGAACTCCATGTCCGCCAGCTTCGCGCCGGCACGATGCGCGATCGCGTAGCCGTCGCCGGTCGCAACCTGAGGGTTGGTCGTGTAACGATAGACCTGTCCGCAACCACCTGTGGCGAGCACCGTCGCGTCGGCAATGATCTCGACCGGCTTCCCCGCAACTGCCGCGCGCACGCCGTAACAAATGCCATCCTGTACGATCAGCTCGAGTATCCGCGTCTTCTCCAGCACCTCGATGCGTTCGCTGGCCGTCACCCGCGCGATCAGGGTCCGCGCCACCTCGGCGCCGGTCTGGTCCCCGTGTGCGTGAACGATCCGGCGCCGCGAGTGCGCGGCCTCCCGGCCAAGCTTGAAGGCGCCTCCTGGCTCGAGGTCGAAATTCGCACCGGCCGCACGCAGCTCACGTACGCGAGCGGGGCCTTCCTCGACCAGCACCTGGACGGCGGCGGCGTCGCATAGCGCCGCCCCCGCGGCGAGGGTGTCCTGACGGTGCAGCTCGGTAGAGTCTCCCGCGCCAAGTGCCGCCGCGATCCCGCCCTGCGCGTACGCGGTGGCGCTGTCGAAGAGCGACCGCTTCGTGAGCATTACCACGTCACCGCCCGCGGATGCGCGCCACGCGGTGTGAAGTCCCGCAACGCCGCTGCCCACTACCAGAAAGCGCGTGCGTATTCGCTCTGCCATGACATGAAATCAATGGCTCGTGAGAGGCGATTGAAAGGGGCTCATTTGCCTTGCAAGAGGGTGGTTTCTGTACGATTCTTCTTCTCCGATGCGAAAGCTGATCCTCGTAACCTCCTTGCTGCTGGCAGCGCACATCGCGCTGCTGTTCGTACGAAGGAGCGCGAGCGCGGAAGGAACGAACAGCTCCGCGGCGCGAATCGGCATCGTGCTCGACGTTGGCGGGCGGGGTGACAAGTCCTTCAACGACGGCGCGTATGCCGGAGCCGACAGCGCCACCAAGCTCCTCAAGGTGAACATTCGGTTCATCGAGCCGGGTGAGGGAGCCGACCGCGAGGCGGGGCTCAGACTGCTCGCGGCGGAAGGAATGGATCTCGTCATCGGGGTCGGCTTCATTTTCACCGACGATCTCTCGACACTGGCGAAGGAGTATCCGGCTTCCTCATTCGCGGGAATAGATTACGCCCTCGCGACCGACGAGGCCGGCAACGTGATTCCCCCTCCGCCCAATGTCGCCGCGCTCAAGTTTCGCGAAGAAGAAGGCTCGTTCCTCGTCGGAGCACTGGCCGCGCTCGTCGGCAAGACGAAGAAGGTAGGGTTCGTCGGGGGAATGGACATTCCTCTCATCCACAAGTTCGAGGCTGGATACCGAGCCGGCGTAAAGAAAGTGTGTCCCGATTGTCAGGTGATCGCGCAATACGCGGGCGTCACGCCGGACGCGTTCAAGAATCCAGGCAAGGGAAAGGAGCTCGCCCTCAGCCAGTACCAGCAGGGCGTGGAAGTGATCTTTCACGCCTCCGGATCGACGGGTCAGGGCGTGTTCGAAGCCGCACGCACGACGGGAAAATACGCGATCGGCGTTGACTCCGATCAAAACGACGAGGCTCCCGGCCACGTGCTGACATCGATGATCAAGGGCGTGAACGCGGTGACGTTCGACGCGATCCAGCGGGTCCAGTCGAAAACGTTCAAGGGAGGCATCTACTCTTTCGGCCTGAAGGAGGGCGGCGTCGGCTACATCTACGATGACCGGAACAAGGCTCTCATCCCCGACAGCGTGCGCGCGCGGGTGGAGCAACTGAAGGAAGAGATAATCGCCGGGCGCATCAAGGTCCCAACTACACGATGACCGGAGGCTCCAGCCAGGCGCCGACCCAGGCGCGCGCAACCTCCAGCTTTGCGATCCGGATGGAGGGAATCGAGAAATACTTCGGCCCGATCGCGGCGAATCACGACGCATCCCTCGAGGTGGCACCCGGCGAGATCCACGCGCTCGTCGGCGAGAACGGCGCCGGGAAATCCACCCTCATGCGAATCCTTGGCGGGCTCATGAAGCCCGACGCGGGCCGAGTCGAAGTGGATGGCAAGGACGTCACCGGCTGGTCGACCAACGACGCGATCGCAGCGGGAATCGGAGTAGTCCACCAGCATTTCATGCTGGTGCCCACTCTGACCGTCGCTGAAAATCTCGTGCTCGGCTCCGAACCCACGAAGAACGGCGTGCTCGATTATGCGCAGGCCGCGTCCAGCGTCCAGTCACTCTCGGCGGAAACCGGGCTGAAGGTCGACCCCACGCGCAAGGTTGCAGACCTGTCCGTCGGCGAGGCGCAGCGCGTCGAGATACTCAAGGTGCTGTTCCGTGGCGCGAAGATCCTGGTCCTCGACGAGCCGACGGCGGTGCTTTCGCCGCCCGAGGTGCGTGAGCTCTGGACGGTGCTGCGCCGTCTGCGCGACAAGGGCGACACGATCGTGCTGATCACGCACCGCCTGGATGAAGTCGTCGATCTATCCGACACGATCACCGTGATGCGCGCTGGTGGAACGGTCGCGCGCATCAAGACGTCGGAAACGACACCGGCGGAGATCGCGCGGGCAATGGTCGGCCGCGAAGTGGCACTGAGCGCCGGCACGCGCGTCGCATCGTCGGCACCTCAACCACGCTCCAATCGCGGTCTCGAGGTGCGAGACCTCACGATAAAGGGCTCGCGCGGAAATCGGGTTGTGGATGGGGTGAGCTTTGTCGTGCACCCGGGCGAGATACTCGGCATCGCCGGAGTCGAAGGAAACGGTCAGACGGAGCTGATCGAAGGCCTGGCCGGCCTGCGCGATGTATCGAGCGGTCAGATCATCATCGACGCGGTCGACCTCACTTCCCGGTCCGTAGATGCCCGCCACGACGAGGGTCTGTCGCATATCCCGGAGGACCGGCACCGGCGCGGCCTCATCCTCGAGTACTCGATCGCGGACAATCTCATCCTCGGGGTCGACAAGAAATTCGCGCGGAACTACGTAATCGATCAGAGGGCCGTGCTCGACAATGCCGGCGGCCAGATTGCTTCATTCGATATCCGGCCCCCGGACGCCACACTGAATGCGCGCGCGCTATCCGGGGGTAACCAGCAGAAGGTGGTGATTGCTCGCGAGATGAGCCGCGCGTTCTCGGTGCTGCTTGCATCGCAGCCAACCCGCGGCGTCGACGTCGGCGCCATCGAGTTCATACACCAGCGCCTGCTCGAAGCGCGCGCAGCCGGTAAAGCGATCCTCCTCGTGTCCGCCGAGCTGAGCGAAGTTCTCGCGCTCTCCGACCGGGTCGCCGTCATGTATCGGGGGAAATTCTCCGTCGTAATGCCCGCCAGTGAAGCGAGCGAAGAAGTTCTTGGCGAATACATGATCGGGACCAAGAAAGGCGCTACCGCTTGAGCGCACCCGTGGCAGTGGAAAAACCGACCGCGCGCTTCGCGACCGCGGCCTGGAGAGAGCGCGCCGAGGAGGCGCTGCTTCCGCCGTTCGTCGCGCTGCTGGTGGCGCTCATCTGCGGCGACCTGCTCATTCTCAGCTACGGCCAGTCGCCGCTGGCAGTCTACCGGATGCTGCTGGAAGGAACGTGGGGGAACGCCTACGGGTTCGGCCAGGTTCTCTACAAGGCGACAACGCTCACCTTCACCGGCCTCGCGGTCTCCTTCGGACTTCGCGCCGGACTGTTCAACATCGGTGGTGAGAGCCAGCTCGCGGCTGGAGGCTTCGCGGCTGCGCTGACCGGACTCGCACTTCCCGCCGGAACGCCACTGATACTCGCTCTTCCCCTGTGTATCGTTGCCGCGGGCGCGGCGGGGGGAGTAGTAGGCGCGGTGCCGGCGGTCCTCAAGACCAGGTTCGGCGCGCACGAGGTGATCGTCACGATCATGCTGAATTTCGTCGTGCTCGCGTTTCTGAACTGGATCATCGCGGCGAAGCTTCACGTTCCGGAAACGCTCCACACGCCCGAGATCCGCGCCGGCGCGCTTCCACGTCTGGCGGACATGTTTCCGACATTTCACGGATCGGCGGCCAACCTTGCGTTGATCGTGGTGCTCGTCGTTGCGGGAGCGGTGTGGTTCTATCTGTTCCGCACGAGCGGCGGCTACGCTCTGCGTGCCGTCGGACTGCAGCCTGACGCCGCCGAATACGGCGGAATCAGCGTTGGCCGCGTCTGGCTCAAAGCACTCACCGTATCCGGCGTCATCGCGGGAATGGGCGGCATCAACTACGTCCTCGGCTACAAGCACTACTACGAGGATGGATTCGCGAGCGGCGCGGGATTCCTGGGAATTGCCGTTGCGCTGGTGGGAAGAAATAATCCCCTCGGAGTCATCATCGCGGCGTTCTTCTTCGCCACTCTGTCGCAGGGCGGGCTCGCGATCCACGCCTTCGTCCCGAAGCAGATGATGGACGTGCTGCAGGGAGTGGTCATTCTCGCCGTCGCGGTGTCGGTCCCCGAAGTGCGCCGGGTCTTGCGCGGCAGCCGCCGCCGGAGCAACGCGTGAACGTCGTCGACTTCGTGACGCAGATGGTTCGCATCGCGATCCCGTATCTGTTCGCGGCGAGCGGAGGCGTCATCGCGGAGCGGGCGGGCATCGTGAGTCT
>JBDSRC010000065.1:0-3179 GCA_039929505.1 Gemmatimonadaceae bacterium | reverse complement strand
GGCCTGCCTTTTCCCTGACCGCGCGGTGCTCGGCTGTGATGCCGGTCGGGTACTGGACGGGCATCTCGAACCCGGCAAAGGGCACGAGCTTGGCGCCCAGGGCGGCGTGGACGTGGTGGAGGGGAGTACGCTTCAGAGATGATGGCGTCAATGGCGGCTCGGGGCGTTTCTCGGAGCAACCCCCTCTAGCATCCACAGGGGATCCAAGTCGTGAGTTCTCAGTGGTGAGTAATAGTTTGTCAGTTCAGTTGACGGGTCATATGTAGTGGCGGCCGCCTGGTAGTGAAACTCGCTACTACGACTCATCACTGTCGACTCATGACTTGGATCCCCCCAACGCGTGCTCGTGGCCGGACGGCGCGGACCGCATCCGGCCCCCCAATATGCCCACTTGGTTGGCCTATTTGGAGTGCCGCCGTGACAATTTGGCAGTAGGCCTGCCTGACAAGGGTGGCTGATAGAAAACCGGCATCTGGCTGCAATGAATCCGACATATGCCGAACGAAGGTCCTGAGTTACTGTGGCATCCTCGCTGGCGGTCCTTTCGAAAGCGGAGGAAGGTCACGTGGAGATCGAAGAGCGGCCTGAGGCAAGCACGGACGCTGATTACGCGGTCGCATCTCCGGTCGCAGCCGGTGGCGCCCGGACGACGTATGCCCTCTTCTTCACCCACGGGATGGGGCAGCCCATCCCGTTCCAGACCATCGATCAGGTCGCGACGTCGCTGCGCGCGCTGGACATCGAGCTCGGGCACCACAATCCGAACCCGGTTGGCCGCACGATCAAGTCCGGGACGGACTGGCTCAATCGCATCGAGCTGCGACTCAAGTCCGGCGACGATGCAGTTGACGTGCACCTCTACGAGGGATACTGGGCTCCGCTCACCGAAGGGCGAACCACCGCGCGCAACGTCATCGGCTTTCTTGCCGGCGCTGGCTTGAACGGTCTGCGCCACACGAAGGGAAAATTCAGGCGGTGGCTGTTCGGGAAATACCCCGAGCTGCCGATACCGGTGCGCACCGTTTTCTTTTTGCTCATCGCGCTCGCCGCGGTCGCGTCGCTGGTCGTGATGAACTCGGCCATCGCGGTCGTCGCCGCCGCTCGCGCGCTCCTCGGAGCCAAGCCACCGTGGCTCTCCGACAATCTCTTCTCCGATCTGACGACGACCTTCAACCTCGTCGTCACGGTGATGGGAGTGTTTGGCCTCTCGCTCGCTGCCGCGGTCCTCATTCGCCAACACGAGCTTACGCGCGCGTTCCGTAAAGTCTGGAGCGCCGTCACAGTGTTTTTCTTCGTCGTCACCCTGTTCGTCGTAATCCTGGCTGGCGCGGGGATTCCCTTCGTCTTGTACGGCCACGTGCGGGAGATGACCGGCGCGTCGCAGATATGGCACCTGCTCGCCGGCGCGACAGTGGTCGAGCGATTCAACAGCGTCTTTGACGTCACCGCGCTGCGCGTCGCGATCGTGGTTGCGGCCGTAGTCCTCGGCCGCTGGACCTGGAGAATCATCAAGGGTCTCAAGCGCGATCTCGAGGACAGGGAGACCGCCCTCCTCACCGCCGCTGTGGCGCTCACGTTTCTCGCCCTCGCCGCCGCGCTCGTGGTCCTCGTCGTTTTCTTCGTGAGGACGTTCGACGCCAACGCGACCCGCACATCCGGCCTCGCTCAGAACATCGCCTGGCCGCTCCTCGTCGCCGCGAGCGTATTCATCAGGCTCGTGCTCGTTCAGTTCGTGGGCGATGTCGCGATCTACGTCATGCCCTACAAGCTCGACGCGTTCAACGATCTGCGGCGCGAGATCAAGCTCAAGGTCTATAACGCGGCGAAAGCGGTTTACTCACAGGCCGAGTACGAGCGGGTGATCGTAGTGGGACACTCGCTCGGCAGCGTGATCGCGTACGACGCGCTCAACATGCTGATCCTCGAGGACGAATCCATTCGTCAGTCGACGCCCTTGAACGAGGCGGGGATGCCTCTCGACGTCGTGCGCCGCACGCCGCTATTCCTGACCTTCGGCAGCCCGCTCGACAAGACGGCGTTCATCTTCGCGGTGCAGGCGCGCGGGACGAGCGAAGCACGCGAAGCTCTGGCGGGCTCGGTGCAGCCGCTCATTCAGAGTTACGAGCTACGGCCAAAGCGGTGGATAAATGTGTGGTCACCCTGGGACATCATCAGCGGCCCGCTCGACCTCTACGACCCGCCGCGGGAGCTGCACGATTTCCCCGCCGCGACGCTGACCCAGCGCGTTCACAACGTAATGGACCAGGAGGCGACGACGCTCCTCGTCGCGCATACCGAGTACTGGAAGAATCCGCTGGTGGTGGGAACGATCTACGATGAGATGGTGCCCCTCAGGGCATCAGCTCCGCGCCCGTAACCTCGCGCACCTCGGGTGGGGTCGGCCGATGTCCGGTAACGCGGCTCCGGATCGCCTGGAACAGCACCATCGGCTTGGCCCGGTTCACCTTCATGTACGACGCCGAGTCGGCGTCGACGAGAATGAGCGCGATGCGGGGATCGTTGGGGCCGCCATCGCGGTCCCCGCCCTCGTCGTCGAACCAGGCTTTCCAGTCTTCCTTGTACAGCTGCCGGATCTTCGACTTGTTCTTCGAGACCCGCGCGACCCCGGTGACCGACACCCATTCCTTCGTCTTGTTGTTGTAATACGCGCAGTTCACGTGCGGGTCGAGCGCGAGGTCGTCGAGCTTGTCTCCATCCGAGTCGGTGACGAACCAGAGATCCGCGTCCTGGATGCGGGCCTGGGTCGCCATCGGCCGGGAGACGAGCTGGCCGTTCGGGCGGCGGGTGGTGAACATCGCGGTCTCGATTCCTTCGATGAGCCCGTAGAGCTCATCGAGCTTCTTTGGCTGTGTCATGCCGCAAAAGTGTGCAGAAGACATGCCGGAAAACACGGAGGGCGCACTCCTTCGAATGCGCCCTCCGTGACTACTGAGCCGACCCGCCTCGACGGCGGTCAGCCATTACTGGCAGCCGAGTACCGCCTGAATGCGTCTCGCATCGGCGAGCAGCTCGTACACTTCGTCGCTCGAGATCTCCGAGCTCTTCTTCCGCTCGGTGAGCATCTTGATGAAATCGTCGATCTTCTTGCACGACACGGCGCTTTCGTCCTCGACGGCGCGCAGCGCGGCAAGCAGCTGGTTGAGCATCGGATTCGCCGC
>JBDSRC010000064.1:0-3063 GCA_039929505.1 Gemmatimonadaceae bacterium | reverse complement strand
AAGCCCAAAGCCAGCCGGTGCAGATGGTTCCGCTGCCGGTTGAGGAAGACTCGTTTGCTGATAGCCTCGGAGACTCTTTCCGCGAGGCCTTCGAGATGATCCTTGGCGCGATCCCACGGATCCTCGGGTTCATCGTCATCGTCGCGATCGGGTGGTTTGTGTCCTCGTTGCTCGCGCGAGCGGTGACGGGACTTCTTCGCGCGATTCGGTTCGACGAGCTGATGCAGCGATCGGGACTGGGTGATTTCCTGACGAAGATGGGAACAGGCACCGACCCGGCGACAATGGTCGCGACGCTCGTGAAGTGGCTCGTTCGCATCGTCGTGCTTCTCGTCGCGTTCGACATGCTTGGACTCCCTGCCGTGTCCGACGTGATGAGCCAGTTCCTGCTGTGGCTGCCGAACCTCGTTGTCGCGATGGTGATCCTCTTCATCGCTGGAATTGCTGCCCGCGCACTCGGCAACATCGTGCGCGGAGCGACGGCCGAGGGCGGATTCCGTAATCCCGAGACGCTGTCCAACGTCGCGAGAACCGCGGTGTGGGCGTTCGGCATCGTCATCGCCGTGAATCAGCTGGGGATTGCGTCGAATCTGATCAACACTTTGTTCACGGGCTTCGTCGGTGCGCTCGCATTGGCGGCGGGCCTGGCGTTCGGCCTCGGCGGCCGTGATCTCGCGCAGCGGTCGCTCGACAATTGGTACCAGCAGGCGCAGGATGCGAAGCCGAAAGCCAAGCGCGCGGCGAGGGTGGCTGAAGACTAGGCCTCACTTTTCGCGAAAAAGGAATGGCCCCCGGTGATCGGGGGCCATTCCGCGTTTTGAACTGGAGATTATGGAGTCGAAGCTGTCGGGCTCGTCCCAAGCAGGAACCTGCGCATGAACTCCACTGTGGCGTAGAACTGGAAATCCACGTTGTTCTTCTTTCGGAATCCGTGCCCTTCGTCCTTTGCCTTCAGGTACCACACGGGGCTCCCGTTTTGCTTGACGCGCGTCACCAGTTGCTCGGCCTCGGTGTAGGGCACGCGCGGATCGTTGGCGCCCTGCACCACGAACAGCGGCCGGGAAATCTTGCCGGCGTTATTGAGCGGGGCGATTCGCTCGAAGAATGCGTGCATCTGCGGGTCGCGCTCGTCACCGTACTCAACTCGGCGTAAATCGCGTCGATACGATTCCGTGTTTTTCAGGAAGGTGTTAAAATTGGAGATTCCCACGACGTCGAGCGCACAACAGATCCGCTCGTTGTAGTTGGTCGCCACGGCCAGGGTCATGTAGCCTCCGTAGCTGCCTCCCGTAACCATGACCCTGTTCGCGTCCAGCTCCGGCCTTTGCGCGATCCAGTCGAACAGCGCGCCGATGTCCCGTACCGAGTCCTCACGCTTCATTCCGTTGTCGAGTTTCACGAACTCTTTGCCATAGCCGGTCGAGCCGCGCACATTCGGAAAGATGACGGCGACACCGAGCTCGTTCAGGTAGTAGTTGGTGCGGCCGAGAAAACCGGGCTGGTACTGTCCCTCCGGTCCGCCATGAATATTGATGATGACCGGGCGTTTTCCCGAGAAGCGTACAGGAGGCCGGTAGTAGAAGCCGGTGATCTCGCGCCCGTCGAAGCTTCGCCAACGGATGAGGGAGGGTTCCGATAGGTCGGCGGCGACGAGTCCACCGAGCTCACTTTCGGTCCAGCGCGTAACGGCTCCAGCACGAGCATCGAGTGAATAGACGTCGCTCGGACTCCGAGCGGACGCAACGCTGAACGCGAGTAGTGGCAGGCGTGGATGCCAGTTGGTCCCGCCAATCGTTCCGACTGGAACGTTAGCTACCGGACGAATCCGCCGCGTCCGCGTGTCCAGGAGGTAGAGGCGTGACACGCCCGCTTCGTTGGCGACGAATGCAATTGTCCGCCCGTCGGCCGAGAGATCGAACCCATTCACATCCCAGTTGATCGATGTCGTGAGGGGTGTGATGCGACGCGTGGCGAGGTCGACATAAGCAAGACGCTGAAACTCGGAGCCGGCGTCGGTTGTGAGATAGACGCCCCGTCCATCCCGGCTGAAGCGTGCTAACCCGTACGCGACCGTGTCTCGCTCGTCGGGGATGAGCAACGAGCGGCGTCCGGTTGCGGCGTCAACCAGGTGGTGCCGGGTTTGGTTGACGGACAGATACTCACTGACGACCAGTTGGCGGTCGTCGGGCGACCAGTCCATGGCGAACCACCCGCCACCCTGCACCTCGAGCAGCCGCCGCTCGCCCGCCGGATTGAGAGGGTCCATAACGTAAATGTCGCGATCGCTCCCATTGCGGCGCGTACTCCCGTACACGACCCGATCCCCGCGGGTGCTCCAGCGAATGCCGCCATTCTGCGAGCGGCCGCCATCGGTCAACAGCGTGACCGCGCCTGTCGCGATGTCATAGCGGTAGATCTGCCCGAACTCATTTCCGCCAATGTCTCTATTGAATAGGAAATAACGGCCCTGCACGGGCTCGTACGAGGCGCCGCTGATCGGTTCGTCGAAAAAAGTGAGCTGGGTCCGGGCTCCCAAGGGAGTGGCCACGCGATGGATTTGCGCGGTATTTCCGAAGCGTGTGCTGATCAGGAGCTCGCGACGGGTCGGGTGCCAGTCAGCGACCCCTGCCGAGCGAGACTCGGTGTAACGTCTGACGGCTGCCGCGATACTCGCCGGAATCCCTGGGACGCCGTCGATGACCAGATTTTCGCCGGGAGTGATGACAGCTGGCGGTTGTTGTGTCTCTACGCTTAGCGGGAGTAGAAGCGAAAAAGCGAGAGCAAGGCATGGACGCATGGGCGAGACTCCGTTGCCAGGGACCTTCACAGGGGACACGAGGTGGCGGCCGCCACTCAATGTGACCCATCCAGTGAGAACCGCAATACTCAAATGTCTTCCGTCCTCTGCTGACCAGTCCGGCTTGGCTATTCGACGCGGATGAGTCCGTAGTTCCGTGCGCCCTTTCTGAGCAGATGATAGCCGCCCGACAGCGGCGTGGCTGAGGCGAGATCGGTTCCGGCTGACGCGCGATCTCCGTTCACATAGACGCCGCCCTGGTCGAT
>JBDSRC010000063.1:0-4861 GCA_039929505.1 Gemmatimonadaceae bacterium | reverse complement strand
CCGCTTACGCCCTCCTCGAGAAGCGATTTGGGGTGGCGACGCGCCGATTCGCTTCAATCGTGTTCATGGGAACGCGCGCGCTGGCTGACTCGGTGCGAATTTTCGCGACCGCGATACCCATTGCTCTGATCATGGGTCCGGTCATACCGGAGCAGTACCTGATGCCCGCCGCGATTCTCGTGCTTGGGCTGCTGACATTGATCTATACCTATCACGGCGGAATGAGAGCCGTCGTGTGGACCGATGTGGTCCAGACCGGGGTGTATGTCAGTGGAGGAATAGCCGCGTTGTACATGCTCAGTCGGCTGGTGCCCGGCGGCTGGACTGCGGTCTTCACCGAGGCGGGTGCCAGTGGCAAGCTCAGGGTGTTTGATCTGTACCTGGGCTTCGATCGTCCGCTGACGCTTTTTGCGGGCTTGCTGGGAGGCGCTTTCCTCTCGATGGCCTCTCACGGAGCGGACCAGCTGATTGTGCAAAGGTTACTGGCTTCGTCGAGCCTCAGGGATGCGCGCAGAGCGCTCATCGGGAGCGGCATTGCCGTCATCGCCCAGTTCACGCTTTTCCTGGTAATCGGGCTCGGCCTGTGGACGTTCTACGAGCAGCGGGCATTCACGGTGCCGGATTCGATCTTCCCGACCTTCGTAGTAACTCAGATGCCTGCCGGCCTCAGAGGTCTCATCATCGCGGCGGTGTTGGCGGCGGCGATGAGCTCATTCTCCGGCTCGATGAACTCACTGGCCGCCGCAACCACACACGACATCTATCTGCCCCTGTCGGGACGATCGCCCACCGATGCCAAAGCCCTTCGAATGGGCAAGGTGTTCACGCTCCTCTGGGGCGTCGTCCTGCTCACGGCCGCTTTGCTGTACCGGCAGCAGGGGACGCCGGTCGTCGTTGTCGCGCTCTCGATCGCCTCCTTTACGTACGGCGGACTTCTCGGCGGATTCTTCCTTGGAATGCTGTGGCGCCGCGCGATCCAGCGCGATGCGATACTCGGCATGGCAACCGCGATCGTCATCATGACCTTCGTGGTGTTCGCGAAACAACTCGCCCCCTTCTTCCCTTCGTTCCAGGACACGTTTACGTCGCTGTCCCGCATCGCGTGGCCGTGGTACGTCCTGATCGGGACCAGCATCACGATGGTCGTGGGTATGGTTTCCTCTTTCACGCATCCCGCGCCGACCGATGGAGACCGCTGGAAATGAGCGAGATCGTGATCGGTGTCGACGGCGGCGGCTCCAAGACCCGTGTCATGGTTGGAACAGCGGACGGCGAACAGCTCGCGAGTCTCGAGGGTCCTGGTTCCGCGATCTCGCTCGCGGGGCCGGCGCACTCAGCCGACGTAATTGCCGGTCTCGTCACCCGCGCGCTCGGTGAGGTCGCGCAACCCGGCAGCGTCTTCCCGCGCGTTCTTTACTGCGGCGTCTCGGGAACCGGCCGTGAGGAAAACGCGAAGGCGCTGCACGTGGCACTCGATGAGAAGGAGCTGGCGGAGGAAGTGATCATCGATTCCGACGGACTGGTTGCCTACTACGATGCTTTCGAAGATCGAGCGGGCATCCTCCTCGTCGCCGGTACCGGATCGATTGCCTATGGCCGAAGCCCCTCCGGAACGCTTGTCCGCTGCGGCGGCTGGGGCCCGACCTTTGGTGACGAAGGAGGAGGCAGCTGGATCGGCCGGCGTGCGCTTAGTATTGTCGCCGCATCGAGCGATGGGCGTGAGCCTGCTACGGCGCTCCTCTTCCCTATTCTTGCCGCGACCCAGTGCGAGGACGTTCAGGACCTGATTCAATGGGCCGCGGCAGCGGATGCGCGCGCGTTCGCATCACTGGTCCCGGCCGTATTCGCGACTGCTTCGAGCGATGCTCGGGCGAGCGCGCTGGTTACGCTAGCAGCCGAGGAGCTGGTGCTTCACGTTCGCGCCCTCGCGCGCCAGCTGTTCGGAGACGAACGAGCTGCGGTCTCCGTGGCGTTGAGCGGCGGCCTCATGGACCGTGGCTCGATTCTCCGCAAGCGTCTCGAGCACCGGCTTAAATCGGCCGTCCCGGGGGCCCAGGTTCGATCGGAGGATGTGCTGCCAGCTCGGGGAGCACTGCGGGCTGCTGCTCGCCGAATTCACCTTCCCACTTTGCCATAACGACCGTCGCCAGGCAGTTCCCCACCAGATTCACGGTCGTGCGCGCCATGTCCATCAGCTCGTCTACGCCCAGGATGATGGCGACGCCCTCGAGCGGCAGGCCAAAGCTGGAGAGCGTGGCGGCGAGAATCACCAGTGATGCTCTCGGAACCGCGGCGACGCCTTTGCTCGTCACCATCAACGTGAGCATCATAAATAGCTGCTGCCCCCAGGTGAGATCGACTCCCGCGGCTTGAGCGACGAATATCGATGCGACCGCGAGATAGAGCGTCGACCCGTCGAGGTTGAACGAGTAGCCGGTCGGCATAACGAAGGCGACGATGCGGCGCGGCACGCCAATCGACTCCATCGCCTGCATCGCCCGGGGAAGCGCTGCCTCCGACGACGTCGTCGAGAAAGCAATGAGCGCAGGCTCTTTTATGACCGCCAGGAAGCGCCTGATCGGCACCTTGAACATCAGCGCTATCGGGAGCAGCACGAAAAGCATCAGCACCACCAGCGCGCCATAGAGCGTGAGTATCAGCTGCCCAAGATTGATCAGGACGCTGAGACCGCTGTGCCCGACCGTGACCGCCATTGCCGCACCGATGCCGATCGGCGCATACCGCATCACGATGCCGGTGAACTTGAACATCACTTCCGCCAGCCCCTCGCAGCCGAGCAGCACGATCTCCTTCGGGCGCCCGCGCACCTGCGACAACGCGACGGCGAAGAGGATCGAGAAGAAAACGATCTGGAGCACTTCGTTCCGCGACGCCGCCTCGAAGAAGCTCTGCGGCACCACGTGCTCGAGGAAGGTCATCCCGCTCTGAGTGTTGCCGGCGAGCTTCTGCCCCGCTTCCGGCGACGCCTGCAGGTTCACGCCGTCGCCAGGCCTCACGATGTTCACGGCGGCGAGCCCGATGAAGAGGGCAAGCGTGGTGACGACCTCGAAATAGATGATCGACTTGAGCGCGAGGCGTCCGACCCGCTTCATGTCGTCCCCGTGTCCGGCGATTCCGACGACCAGCGTGCCGAAGATGATCGGGACGATGATCGACTTGATCATGCGCAGGAAAATCGTCGACAGGGGTTTGAGCGCAACGCCGATATCGGGGAAAAGCCAACCGACCAGAACCCCGATCACCATCGAGATAAGGATCCACTTGGTCAGCGAGATTCGGCGTAGCGTCTGAAACACTGTTTGCATCATCTAGCCTCAGTGAGAGTCACTGCAAACTGAACCCGAGGTCCGCTGTGCGCTGACCGCCGATCGCTCTTCGCTTCACTACCGTGAGGACGTCACAAGTGCACGTCGGAAAAATGCAACTGCCGGTACCCGTTCGCGGATAAGAAGCGTCCACACAGTCTGCAGCTATCAGCGATTCGCGGTTAGCTATCAGCGGACCTCGTGTTCGGTTGCAGTTGATACCTCACCCTGAGCACGACTCCGCCTCAAAGTGGAATGCCGGTACCCGTACGCGATGTACACCCCCACACCGATGAGGAGCCAGATTCCGAACCGCTCCCACGCGCGCGCCGGCAGCCCGAACATCGTGTAGATGCAGAGTCCCGCCCCGAGCAGAGTAACCGGCCACACGAAAGGAACCCGGAACGGCCGCGGCCGGTCGGGCTCCCTGATCCGGAGAACCAGCACTCCGATGCAGACGATGGCAAACGCGGACAGCGTTCCGATGTTGGTGAGGTCGTAGATCTCATTCTCGTCGGCGAAGAGCGCGCCGAGTGCCACCGCGATACCTGTCACCATGGTCGTGATGTGCGGGACGCGCGACTTGTGATGAACTTTGGACGCCCAGCGCGGCAACAGTCCGTCGCGGCTCATCGCGTAGAAGATGCGCGGCTGACCGTACTGAAACACGAGCAGGACAGCGGTCAGTGAAACAACGGCGCCGAGCGAAACGATCCAGCTGACTGTCTCGAGGCCGGCGAGCGTGAGTGCCCTGGCGAGCGGATCCGCCGCCTTCAGCTGCTCGTAGGGCACGATCCCGGTCGCGACTACTCCGACGATCACGTAGATCACGGTGCAGATCGCCAGTCCACCCAGAATTCCGATCGGCAGATTCCGCTGTGGATTCTTCGTCTCCTCTGCCGCCGTCGATATCGCGTCGAACCCGATGTAGGCAAAAAAGACGATCGCCGCGCCCTGATGTATTCCACGCCAGCCGTTCGGCGCGAAAGGGACGTAGTTCGAGGTGTCGATGTGCAACGCGCCTACGACCACGAACAGGCCCAGCACGAGCAGCTTGATAACGACCATGATGTTGTTCGCACGCGCGCTTTCGCGAACGCCCCGCATCAGCAGCCACGTGATGGCCATGACGATGAAAAAAGCGGGGATGTTGACGAGGATCGGCACGCCCAGAAAACGGGGCGCGGTTTCCAGCAGGCCGTGGACGGCCGGGTCAGAGCTCAGAAGCGCGGCGCGATAACCGTGAGTGCTCCAGGCCGGCAGTGCCAGCCCGAACGCGCTAAGCAGAGAATTGAAATATCCGCCCCACGCAACCGCCACCGCGACGTTGCCGACGGCGTACTCCAGAATGAGATCCCAGCCGATGATCCAGGCGACCAGCTCGCCGAGCGTTGCATACGAGTAAGCATATGCGCTGCCCGCCTGCGGAATCATCGATGCCAGCTCGGCGTAGCAAAGAGCCGCAAACCCGCACACGACGCCGAGCAGAATGAACGAGACGACCAATGCCGGGCCGGCACCGTACCGCACGACTA
>JBDSRC010000062.1:0-3542 GCA_039929505.1 Gemmatimonadaceae bacterium | reverse complement strand
TTCCACGTCCGGAATCACTTTGAATGTTTCAGGTTTTGAAGTCTCCCCGTAGCACTGAAGAGCCACGGATCAAAGACCTCGCCTCGCACATCCATCGATCTCAATTTCGATTTTCAAACAGCAATCGCACGCCAGCTTCGGCGGCTTCATTTATTTTTTTTTGCACCCAATTTCTGGGGCAGCCTTGAAGAATAAACCGAGTCGGTTCATTCGTCAAGTGATTGTAAGCAAATATTTTTGGTTTGGTGCTTTCCCCGCTTTTCCTGAGCCGCAATGCTTACGGTCGGAAGGGAATTTCCAACCTACCCGCCCACTGGTGCGATATCAACCCCCTCCGCAAAGAAAAAATCACTGAAGGTCCCTCGGCCAAGCCGACCAGCGAATGGGTCGAGACGGCGTTCCGGTTCGAGCGGTAGGCACCACCTGAGGGGTTCGGCGTAGTCCTCTCTGCGCAGGCTTCCCGGCCGGTGCGAAATCGCTGGCTCTGAGAGCGAATAGCCCGTATGTTTTCGGCGGTTCGTCCAGGCTGGTCAAATGCGCATGCGTTGCTCAAGGTTTCACCGGACGAGTCGCCCTGCTCTGCCCCCCGAGCGACGACTGGCGGCCGAGCATGTCAAAACGCCTTTCACGCTGGTCCGGCGGTGAGCGAAGTCCGGGATCAGGACGCCGCGCTTCCCTTCACAGATCCTATCGCGACCCTTCGCGCTGCTCTAAGGGGACGCTACGAGATCGAGCGCCAGATCGGACAAGGCGCCTTCGCGACCGTGTACCTCGCCCGCGATCTCAAGCACGAGCGCAAGGTAGCCATCAAGGTTCTGAACGCGGACCCCGAATCCGAAACGGGTGAGATCCGCTTCATTCGCGAAATCCGCGTCGTCGCTCGTCTCCAGCATCCGAACATTCTCCCTCTTCATGACTCCGGCCACGTCGAGGCGATGCTGTATTACGTCATGCCGTACGTCGTGGGCGAGACGCTGCGGATACGAATGCATCGCGAGCGCCAGATGGGGGTTGACGCGGCTGTCGGCATTGCGCGCGAGACCGCGGATGCGCTCGCGTACGCGCACAGTCAGGGGGTGATACATCGCGACATCAAGCCGGAGAACATCCTCCTCTCCGGCAGCCATGCGATCGTCGCGGATTTCGGCATCGCGCGAGCGATCGATGTTGGCGGCGTGAAGCAGCTCACGATGACCGGAGTCGCCGGTCCCGGGACTCCCGCATACATGAGTCCGGAGCAGCTGCTCGGCGATCGCGTCGTCGATGCGCGGTCGGATATTTACAGTCTCGGCTGCGTTCTCTACGAGATGCTCGCGGGCAAGCCGCCGTTTCCGGGCAAAGATGGTTTTGTGAAGAGATTTACCGAGCCGCCGCCGCACATCTCATCTCTTCGGAGAGACGCACCTCCGTGGCTGGACTCCGTCGTCGCAAAGTCTCTCGCGAAAGACCCCGACGATCGTTACGTGACGGCTGGCGATTTCGTTGCTGCCCTCGCGCAACCCGTTTCCGTCCGCACGCCGCATCGCGGGAAGGTATCGAAACACGCTCTGGCTTCACCGCCGCTGTTCGAATCCGATCCGCTCGAAGCCCAGGAATTCGCCGCGGCGTTTCCGGAGTCATTCCGGAGCACAGAGCGGAAACGGCGCGAGCCACTCGTCCCCGTTCCCCTGCCATGGCGCGACCGATGGCTCGCGGCCGCCCGCTCACACCCGGTAAGATCGGGACTCGGTGGCGTAGCACTGCTCTCCCTCGTCCTTGTCGCGGTCGCCGGCGCAAAGCGCGGAGCTTTCCCATCCATATTCGGGGCGGATGCGCCGCTCGATTCAACTCGCTACGTCATACTCGCGTCGACCGGCATCGAGCACAACGTGTCGGCCATTGGCTTACAGGTCGCCGACAGTGTGTACGATGCGTTCACGCGGTGGGAAGGGTTGCCAGTGGTTCCCCAGGCAACGGTCGCGCAGGCGATTGCGGACGGCGCCTCACCTCCCGCGACGGAAGCCGCCGCAGTTTCATTGGCTCGGCGTCTGGGCGCCGGCCGAGCCGTGTGGGTCGAGGCCTTCGGACCTTCCCAGCCTCAGCGCGTCCGCATCCACCTGTACGACGCCGCGTCGGGCGAGAGTCTTCACGACTTCAGCGTACCTCCGTCCCGCGGAGAGGCATTTTTCGTGTCCGCCGCCCAGCGGCTCCTCGGCATGGCAGATCGACCTCCTGCTGCGATCGGCTGCGATGGCCTGACACGCAATTTTCCCGCGTGGTCGGCTTGCAGTCGGGGGCACATTGAATTGACAAGAGGAAACATCGCGGCAGCTGAGGTGAGCTTCCGCGAAGCAGTCTCTTCCGACCCTCTTTACGCGCCCGCGCGCCTTTGGCTCGCGCAGGTGTTGGGCTGGAGGTCTCCCTCGCGGCGGAGCGAAGCGTACGAGCTCGCACGCGGAGCACGCGAATCGATTGACCTGATCCCGCGGGACAGCCTGGTTGCAGCAGGGCTCACAGCGTTTTTGGAGCAGCGCTATCCAGCGGCCTGTGCTGCGTATAGCGAGATGACGAAGTCCGACTCCTCCGATTTCGCCGGCTGGTATGGGCTGGGCGAATGCCAGTCAGCAGACAGCGCCGTGGTCAGGAGCTACTCCTCCGTATCGGGCTGGGCGTTTCGAAGCAGCTGGCATTCGGCCGTCGGGTCCTACCTGAATGCTTTGCGCATCCAGCCCGGCGCTCACGAAATTTTTTCCGCGGGGAAGCTGCAAGCATTGATGCCGGTTTCAGCGACCATCACCCGAATCGGTAGTGATCCGGGTCGCCAGCGATTTGCCGCGTTTCCAACTGTTGAGTCCGGGGACACCATCGGGTTCGTTCCTTATCCGACCAACACCTTTGCTCGCATAGAGAGAACCACGGCCGCGGATGCCGCTTTACGCAAGAACAGAAATCTCCTCGATACGTTCGCGGCGGATTGGGCTGAGCGTTTTCCGCTGAGCTTTCGCGCTCAGGAGGCGCGGGCGGACGCTCTCGAGGCCAAGACGGACCTCGGTAGCGAGTCGCCGCGCGCAAGTGCGATACTCCGAGCCATCGACTCAGCGATCACACTCACGGCAAAGGCGCCGGGCGAACCTGCTCAACAACACGTTACGCGTCTTCGCGCCCGCAAGGTGCGTATTCATTTCAAGCGCGGAGAGTTTGCCACCGCGCGAATCCTGGCTGATTCGATTCTCGGCACGCCCCCGATACCTGGCTCCGAATCGGACCTCTACTCAGTGGCGGGACTCATTGGACGGGCAGATCTTGCCGCTGGTTACTGGGAGCGCACCTTCAGGTCCCACACATTGACCGGAGAAACGGTGCCGCCGGCAATCGCCAATCCTGCGAGCAGATACTTCGCTTACGCTGCGACGGGAATCTGCGGCCCCCAGCTGGCGAATGTCAGGCAGCGGTTCGATTCCGCGTTGCAGGACTATGTCACCGGTGACATTCGGGACGCCGTGCGAGCCGATCTTTCGGATCGCGCGGCTCTCCTCGCTGCACCCTGTACCAGTGGCAAGAGC
>JBDSRC010000061.1:0-2954 GCA_039929505.1 Gemmatimonadaceae bacterium | reverse complement strand
AGCAGGAAGGGCTGCGGACCGGCGCGGACGCTCAGGAGCTTGTAGTTGAGGCTCAGCTGCAATGCGGAATAGATTGCCGGCTTGATCCTGACGCGCCCGTCCAGCTTCACGGATTCGACCGCCGTCGCGGGGGGTTGAGCGCTCCTTTGGGGGCTGGACTCGCACCCGTGACCGGAGCACTCGAAGTCGAACGTGCTGCGCTGCAGCGACTGCAGCCTTAGGCTTCCGTCGAGCTTTCCTTCGCCGGTCAGGTGCAACGTCCCGTCGAGGTAGACGCTGATGTCCAGCACGGCGATGGGGACGCCCCCGAGCGCGATCGGCAGCACGGCAACCGGAATCTGGATGCCGCCACCGGGTGGGACAGTGAAAAACTGGTTGAACTGTCCGGTGGCGCTCACGGTCGCGGTGAGTGAGCCTCCGGCCTCCATGCTCCCCCTCGCGCCGATGCTTCTCGGACGGATAGCAAAGGGAAGGCAGGGGATGTAAAACATCTTCACCTGCGCCTTGAAGTCGGAATTCACCGGGACACCGACCGCGACGGTGCCCTTCGCCTCTCCCGACGCGCCTCCCGCCCTGTTGCCGGATTTTCCATCTCTCTCAACGCTCATCGAGAATTCGGGCTCGATGGAAAATTTCACGGGGATGTCGGCGAGGGTGAGGATCTCATCGGCGAAGCATGCTCTGATGTCGTCGACCCTGTTCAACAGCCGGCCCAGTTCATCGGCGGTGTCGTTCCACGCATCTTTCCATATCCTGGTCAGATCGTCCACGCTCTGCTCAACTTCAGTCTTCACACAGCCAGTAGAGATATGCCTGGTGCTGCAGCCCTTCTTTTTCTTCTTGCCGTCGTCCACCGCTCGCGCATGCACCTTCGTCACGAATTCATCCGGGAGCGGATGATCCTTGAGCCATTCTTCCGCCAGCTTCGGGTTCACGATGTAGGAGTCGATCTCTTCGGCCGGCAATGTGCGGGCGTGCAACACCAGAAGGTCCGTCGCGACCTGGGGCAGCTCCGTTCTTTCCCTGATGCCGCTGATCCCATCGAGATTCTTGAGGCTCGGATCCTGGAACTGCCGCAGCCGGCTACCGAGGTCTTCCCGCACGTTGGTCTTGGTGAGATCCGGGGGAGCGTAGATATTCTGGATTGTGCCAGCCGAAAGTTTCGGGAGATCATCCAGCCGAGGGAGAGCCCCAGCGCTCACAACGGCCTCGCCCGGCTTGGCCCCCGGCTTACTCGGCGCCGAGTCTGGCGTGGGAGCGGGTGGTCGCGTGACGGGGAGGGGAGCGGGTGGTGGGGTAACTGGGCCGCGAACAATCGGTGGCCTTTTCTGAGCTGACGCCTGACGACCGTACGGCATCAATGCCAGGAGTGATAAAGCAGCTATGAAGCACGCGCTTGGACGGAACATGGAATCTCCTGACTCGAAAATGGGTTTATTCAGACGCGGACTAAAGCAACCCCGATCCCATCACGGCAAATCTCATGTGACGAGCCTGGCGAGGGTTTCGATCGCCGCTGTAATTCTCGCTAGCGCTGACGCTGCGCTCTGAGCATCGCGGGTGTTCACGAAGGCGTCGATCGCGGCGTTCAACTCCGCACCCCGCGCGCCGATCTGACCGGCCGCTGACGGTTGCCTCAGCTGCGTCAGGGCCGCTCGGTTCCCAAGCTTGCCGCTCGATGCCTGAATTACCGCCAACGCCGCGCGCAGCTCGGCGACGTTCTTCGCGCAGCATCGCTCGCCCCAATTCGTAACTGTCTCGACATTTGCGGCTTCCACCACAGGCGCTGGGGCGGTCTTGGGGGGAGCAGCTGGAGCAGGACGGGCCGGGGTCCGCCCCGGGACGCGAATGCCGGTCGGTACTGGCGAAGGCTGTGGCCGGGCAGCTACGGGCGCGGGCGGAATTACGCCGGCAACCTTCTCTTGCATCAGCGCCACCAGCGCGCGCATCCGGTCGATCTGCTCCGTCACACTGCGCACCGCCCGCCAGGCGTCTCTCGCACCGGGAGTGGCAGGAGCGATGTCCCTTACCTCCGCTGTGATGGTTGGTCCCGGACCGGGGCCGTAACCTTTGAAGATCACACTAAAGATCTTTTCACGCGCTTCGAGGTGGCCCCAGAGAGAGAATCCGCCAACCGGAGAGAGGTCTTTCGCGTCGCCAGCATCAACCGCCACGCGATCTGCCGTAGATCCCTTGCCGGGATAGTCGCGCTGCCTGATGCCGCACTGCGCCGACTGGGGAAGCGTGGGAACGTGCTCGGGACCGCATATCCCGTGTTTAGTCGGGCCAATCGTGGAATCCTTCGAGTCCACTACTTCGCCAACCCACTGATAGCTCTGCGTCATCGACCTGACCACGCCGAGCAGAATGTTGGTTGCCGGTCCAGGCGAAAAAAGTTGATCGGTTACACCGGCGCGTTTCACCAGCTCGTTCAAGCCCTCGCCGTCGAGCAGAGCGAGCTTGGAGAGGATGACGGAATTATAGAGTGGCTCGAACTCCCGCCAGCTCAGGAGGCTGTCGGGTCCCGGCTGGATGTGCATGTCGGCGTTGACGCTGTCCTTCGTGCCGGCCGGAAAACCGTCGACGCCCAGGTCGTCCACGTGATCCATATAGAACGATGGATTCTGGACGGACTGGTAGAGGTTGTAGAAATACGGCACTTGCTGCTTGAGGAACTTCATGACCTCCGCCTTGACAGGTTCGGTCAATGCCTCAAGGGGCTCACTCGCCCAATCCATGAATTCCGCCATTGCCCCCGCCCCTTCGCCAATCACGTGGGCGCCAAACATCTTCGGCACCCACTCGGTGGCCCATCCTGTCATGACGCTGATGCCCTCGGTTGTTTTTCCGTCCATCATCTTTTCGCCGAGGGTCTGGCTGCTGTCGACGAGCGCGCGAAGACCGCGGTCGATGTCGAGCTGCCAGGATTCCATTTGCTCCTTCTTCGCGCACGA
>JBDSRC010000060.1:0-2844 GCA_039929505.1 Gemmatimonadaceae bacterium | reverse complement strand
CCCGCGCAGCACCATGTTCCCGATGTTCTGCCGGGCGCGCTGAGTGATGTAGGTCGGTGCGTTCTCCGGAATGGTCGCAAGATCGTCCCGTCCGACCACGAGGATGCGGAGATTTTCCGCTTTGGGGACCGCCCCGAAGAAGCGGCGGACGACGTCCCCGAAATCCTCGCTGGCGACGACGACATAAACCGGCCTGCGAAGAAAGAGTCCCCACTCTGCGCCGAGGAGATCGGGCCGTACGTCGATCACGGTGACGGGCTTCCCCAGCTGGGAGCCCATCTCCGCCACCCACGTGCGGTGCGCCGCAGTGGTCACTATGAGGTCGGCGTGCCTGAGGGAGAGTGATGCAGTGGGCGCGGACTGGGCCGCGGCGGCCGCGGCGGCCGTGAGGCCATCGACCTCGAAACCGTAATCGTCGCGAAGCTCGCGGCAAAGGCCGGCGACCTGGTCGTCCGTCGACGCGATCACTACTGCACGCAGCCGCAGTGTTTCGAGAGAGCGTCGCAGCCACTCGTACAGCTCGGGGCCGGGGATCTCTCTGGTGAGTGCCTCGACCAGGACATTCGTGATCCACTTCTCCGGAAGCGCGGGAATGCCGCCGACGCCGGCGGGGCGGGCTGTGACGTACACACCGCCGCGTGGCCGCATCTCGACGAGCTGCTCCCCCACGAGCTTCCGGTAGGCATCGATGATGGTTCGGTGGTCGACGTCGAACTCAGTGGCGAGATTGCGCGCGCTCGGGAGACGGTCGCCGGCGCGGAGCGTTCCCGCCTGAACGCCCCGCAGCAATCGCGTACGGAGCGTCTCGACGATCATTTCACGCGCGCCAAATTTTGAGCCGGATTGGAAGGAGCCCGTCAACCTGCCTCAGTCCTGTGTCAGTGAGTGCCGCGCGCCAATGTAGGCATTTAATCGCGATGACGGATAAGGTGTAGGCTATAAGCTCAGCGCCGGCGCGACTGGAGTTTACCTGCGGCGTGGTGCTCACGAAAGAACGCCCACATCTGACCCGTTGCGTCGATGTTCCGGTTGGTGGGCCCGAGCATCCATTCCGGCAGCGACCCGCCGCCCGGCCAGGTATGGCCTCCTCCCCGGATGGTATACAGCACCACGGACGCGTCGCCAGCGCAATTCGTGTATGTGCGACGGGTGACATCAGCGGCCACCACGGAATCATTGGTGTGGGGCGCGCACCGGTTTCCCTCGGCCCAATTCGCTGTCCAGGTCCGGATGCTCGGAAACGGTCGCGGGGCAATCCACTTCTGACCGCCGTCGTACGGAGTGAAATGATCAGCGGTCCCATGAAACGAAATCATCGGCACCGGCCGATGGTCTGTGCACCAGCTCCACGGCAGTAAATGCGCGGCCGCGACCATCCCGACCGCCGCGATCCGATCGGACAACGCGCACGAAAGGACGAATGCCATGCCGCCGCCATTGGAAAGCCCGTTCGCGTAAACCCTCGTCAGGTCGATGTTGTAGCTCGAGCGCAGTGTGTCGATCAGCTCCGAAATGAACCGGACATCCCGCATCATGCCCGGTCCGCTGCTGCCTGCACGCCAGGCCCTGGGCCCCCGCCCGCTCACACCGGACGGGTAGACCACGATGAACCCGTGCTCGTCGGCGACCCGGTTCCATTGACTTGTTTCTTTCTGGGCTGCTGGCCACATCGCCCCGCCGTGCATGCTGATGACGAGCGGCGTCGGCCTGGTACGGTCGTAGCTCCTGGGGACATAGAGCAGGTACTCCCGCCTCAGGCCGGAGGAGACGATGCTGCCGTTGCTCCGATTCCGGACGTGGTAATACACCGCCTCTGTCAGAGCCAGCATCACGGGCAGGCCGATGAGACCTAGCACGGCGGCGAGGACAACCTTCCTGCTCCGGATGATTGTCGCTGAGCGAACTCGAGCGGCCGCTCCTGTCACCGATGCCGGTTCCGCGCCAGCGCCAAGGGCGCCGCGGACAGTCGCGCGAGGGGAATTGCCATGATCGCGATGAGCGCGAGGAAGTAGCGCGCGATGAGCGGCGTAGAGACGAGCCACACGAGCAGAACATAGAGAGCGAGCACGGCGCCCAGCCACGCTGCCGCGCCCAAAACGAGTGTGCGGTCGCTCAGCAGCCCACTGTGAAAAAGACGGGTGGCGATCCAGGCAGCGGCGGACATCTTGAAGCCGACCAGGACCGCGAGGATCCACGGGAATGCGTCCCACAACGCGGCCCACACGTCGCGGTTCTCGATGATCCATTGGACGAATGGCCCGATGACGACGAGGAACGACAGCAGCATGAACGCGTTCGCCTTGATGATCCATTCGCGGCCGCTCAGGCCGATGTACAGACTCTGCACCAGCTGCCTCCAGGTCGATACCACGAATGCAGATAGTAGCAGCACCATGATGACGATCGCCCGAGGCGTCCCCACCGCTTCCATTAACCGACTCGCTCGCTCGATCACAGTCTGCCCGGTGTCGGATAAACCGAGCGCAATCGGGATGGCGGCGAAGACGAGCAGCCACGCTGCGAGCGTGCTCAATATGGTCATCTTCAGCTTGGCGGCGATCAGCGCGGCGCTGGTCAGCGGGCGGGTCGCGATGAACGGCGTCATGACGTAGGAATCGCTCGCGTGCGGATTGGATTTGCTCACCGTCGCGGCGGCGAAAGCGGCCATGAATGGTGGAGTGACCAGCACGCCGAGCAGTATGACGAAGACGAGCGCTGGCGTGTCGCCGGCGGCGAAGAGCAGGGCCAGCTCGAACGGCAGCAGGATCCCCACCAATGCCGGCAGCGACCGGCCATGCCGCCGCCACTCGAACCACAGTTGAGCGCGCTCGGGCGAGCGAAATC
>JBDSRC010000059.1:0-4718 GCA_039929505.1 Gemmatimonadaceae bacterium | reverse complement strand
ACGTTGCTTCCCACCGGTGAGCCAAGCCTCAATACGGCGGCGCTGATCCTCGAGTCGGCAGCCTCCGGCCCTTTTTTGCGTCTATGGTGTATTGATCATGAGGATCTCTTCGCGCACGGCTCAACAGTCAGATGGATTACGGACATGCTTGAATTTCGAACCAACAATAATCTCGAAGGGATGCGCAAGACGATTGCTGATCGTATCCGTCCCGTCTGCGCCAACATGTCCGAGGAAGAGTTCGATACGATGGTCACGCGCATGGCGCTGATCGAGTGGAAGCACGCCCACGAGGCGACCCCGACGCGTCAAATGGCTGGCTGAGCTCCCCGCTCGCCGGTTGGACCCCGGGCCCCTGGGTGGCCCGCATTTCGCCTAACTGACCTGTCTTTGGTTTGTGGAGACGGCGACAAGGTGCGGCAGATTTTGATCAATCTTCTTTCGAACGCGATCAAGTTCCGCCCGACAAGCTCGAGGCGATCTTCGAGCCCTTTGTGCAGGTGAACCGCGACTACGCTTCAAACCACGAAGGCACCGGCTTGGGTCTCTCGATCAGCAGGGATCTCGCCCGACGAATGAATGGGGACCTGACGGTCGAGAGCAAATTCGGTGAGGGTTCGAGCTTCGTTCTGAGTCTCCCGCGGGCGTAGGCTAAGCCTGCGTCGTATCCGCGAGTCGTGCTCCCGTGGCAGCATCGAACAGATGGATGCCCTCGGGCCGCACGCGAATCGACACGACGTCTCCCGGTGTGACCTGCTGATCCGGCGGCGCAACAGCAACGAGGCGGTCGCCGCCTGAGAGCGTGACGTACACGATCTGTTCGTTGCCCATCGGCTCGACGACTCCAACCTCGGCGCGCAACGTCCCATCGCCGCCTGCGCTTGCGCCGCCGAACACCTCGAGATGCTGCGGACGGATGCCGAGGAACACTTTGCCCGGCGCTTCCGCGCGCAACGGCACATCGATGGTGAGATCCATTCCGCGGAACGTGCGCTCGGCGCCCGGACCCTCGCGGTGGATCACGCCCTCGATGAAGTTCATCGATGGACTGCCGATGAACCCGGCGACGAACTTGTTCGCCGGCTGGTGATAGAGCTGCATCGGGGTCGCCATCTGCTGCAGCACGCCCTCCTTGAGCACGGCGATCCGGTCACCCAGGGTCAGGGCCTCGGACTGGTCATGTGTGACATATACCATCGTCGCGCCGAGCTTTCGGTGAAGCCGCGACAGCTCGACCCGCGTCTCGACGCGGAGCTGTGCGTCGAGATTGGAGAGCGGCTCGTCGAACAGGAATGCGAGCGGCTCGCGCACGATGGCGCGTCCAAGCGCGACCCGCTGACGCTGGCCGCCCGAGAGCTGCGCCGGCTTTCTGTCGAGGAGGGTATCGAGTCCCAGCGACATCGCGACCGCGAGGACGCGCTGGTCGATCAATGAGACCGGCTGCTTACGGATCGTGAGGCCGAACGCGAGGTTCTCGCGAACGGTCATGTGCGGATATAAGGCGTAGTTCTGAAACACCATCGCGATGTCGCGCTGCTGCGGGGGCAGGTCGGTTACGTCCCGGTCGCCGATGCGTATGGTCCCGCCGGTGACGCTCTCGAGTCCCGCCATCAGCCTGAGAATAGTGGACTTTCCGCTGCCCGAAGGGCCGACCAGAACGAGCAGCTCTCCGTCGGCCACCTCGAGGCTCAGGTCGCGCGCCGCGACGTACCCGTTCGGATAGACCTTCTCGACATGCTCGAGTGCGATGCGCGCCATTGTTCTCCCTTAGCCTTTTACGGCGCCGGCGGTAAGGCCCTGCACGATACGCCGCTGGAACAGCAGCACCATCACCGCAACCGGAGCGGTAGCGACGACGGCAGCGGCGAGAATCTGTCCCCACGGAACCTGATACTGCCCTCGGAAAAGAGCGATTGCGACAGGAACTGTCTGGCGCTCGGGTCCAAGCGTGAATGAGAGCGCGAACAGAAACTCGTTCCAGCAATAGATGAAAGTGAGTATGCCGGTCGTCGCGAGACTCGGCACCGCCAGTGGAAGGAGAATTTTCGTGAAGCTCTGCCTCCGGCTCGCGCCATCGACATGCGCCGCTTCCTCCAGATCGCGCGGAATCTGCCGGATCGATCCAGTGAGCACCCACACCGTGAGCGGCATCGCGAATGTCATGTACGGCATGATCAATCCGGGATAGGTATCGATCAGCCGCAGAGACCTGAGCAGCAGGTAGAGCGGGCTTACGATCGAGATCTGCGGAAACATCGTCACCGCGAGAATGAACGCCATTATCGCTGCCTTGCCCCGGAATTCGAGCCGCGCGAGCGCGTACGCGGCGAGCGTGCCGACGATAAGGCAGAACAGAGTTGTCGTCCCGGCGACGATGAGCGAATTGCGGATGGGGGTAAAGAAATCCCGCTCGTCGAACAGCGCGCGGTAATGGTCGAAGATGATCTCCCTGGGCCAGAGCGAAGGATCTCTGAACAACGCGGCATCAGGCGTGAACGACGACACCAGCGCCCAGTAAAACGGAAACAGCGTGAACACCATCAGCGCCGCGAGAACCGCGGTCATTGTCCAGCGGCCCCATCCGCCCCGTGCATTAGCTCTCATAACTGTAGCTTGCGGCTGGTAGCGTCGAGCGGGCGGCGGGAAGCGTTAGTTGAAGTTCTTTCACCGATCTTCACCGGCTAGCCGGACTCCGAGCCCCTTCACGTAGAGAAGCGCGATCCCGAACGTGATGGAAAAGATCACGACCGATAATGCCGATCCATACCCGAACCGCAGATTCTGCAGCAACGCGTTGAACGTGTAGAGCGCCACCGGCTCGGTCGTCGTCCCCGGCCCGCCGCCGGTGAGCACGTAGATCAGGTCGAAGACGCGGAATCCATCGAGCGTGCGAAAGATCAGCGTTACGAGTATCGCCGGCTTGAGCAGCGGCAGCGTGATGTGCCGGAGCTGCCACCACGGATTGGCGCCGTCGACAGCCGCTGCCTCGTACAACGTCAGGTCAATGTTCTGCAGTCCAGCGAGCAGCAGGAGCGCGACAAAGGGCGTCGTCTTCCAGACATCGGCGAGGATCACCGGTATCCACGCCGTCCAGGTCTTGATGAACCAGACTATTGGCTGGTCCAGGATCCCGACGCTGACCAGGAGCTCGTTGGCAATCCCGCCCTGCGACTCGAAGATGAATCTCCACAGCAGCGCGGCGACGACGGTGGGAATCGCCCACGGCACCAGCACCGCCGCTCGCACGAATCCACGCCCGCGGAACGCGCGGTTCATCGCCAGCGCGAGGAACAGTCCGATCACGAGCTCGAGCGAGATCGACACGAAGGTAAAAAAAGCCGTATGACCCAGCGCCGACCAGAAGCGTGGATCGCGCGCAATCTCGACGTAGTTGTCGGCGCCGACAAACGGCTTGCCCAGCCACGGCATCCGTAGCTCGTGAAGGTGCAGTGATTCCCAGAACGTCCAGCCAAGCGGAAAGATCGCGATCAGCGCAATGACGCCGAGAGCCGGCGCGACGAGCATCCACCCCAGTCTGCTCTCGGATTTCATTGAGTCCGCGCCGCCGGTACCGGCGTCGCGGGCGCGCTCGCACCCCCTCCGCCCGACATCAGCTTCCTCATTCCCGTGCGCTCTATCAGCACATCTATTCGCATTGCCGCGGTATTCAATGCCTCCCTCGGCTCGACATGCCGCACCAGCGCGCGGTGCAGCTCGATCTGCAGAATATCCGAAAGCTCGGTGTAGATCGGAGTCACCGGCCGCGGCGTCGCGCTCTCGATCGCGCGCTTCGCCTGTGCGAGCGGGATGGCGAGCGCATCGCGCAACCGGGAATCGTCATACAACGCCGGCCGCGTCGGATACTGCCCAACGGCCTGCGCACGCTCGAGCATTTGCGCCGGAGCGGTCAGATACGCGATGAGCTTGTAGGCCGCGTCCGGAGACTCGGTGTACGCGTTGATCGCCAGCTGCCCGCCGCCGAGCGTCGCGGTCGAGTGGCCGCCTGGCTCACCGGAGCCTGGCATCGGCGACACCGCATACTTGCCGGCGACACGCGACTGAGCAGTGTCACTCATCGCGCCGAACGCGTAAGGCCAGTTGCGCATGAACACCGCGGTCCCGTTCTGGAACGCGAACCGGCCTTCTTCCTCATGCCACGTCAGCACGTCGAGCGGAGCGATCCGCGATCCGTACAGCTGATCGCGCATGAACTCGAGCGCGCGCACTCCCGCATCCTCATTCACGACCACCTGGCCCTTCTCGTCGAGAATCCTCCCCCCGAAAGCGCCGAGGTATTCGACGAAGGTCGTGATCAGTCCCTCGTACCGCGCGCCTTGCCAGACGATCCCGTGCCGCGGTCCGCCCGCGCGAGACGTCGCGCTCTTCGCGTTGCTCACGAGCTGGGCAAGAGTCTGTGGCTCCCGCGGAACCAGATCCGTCCGGCGATAGAGCAATCCGACATCGGCGAACCACGGCAGCGCGTAAAGCTGCCCGGCCCAGGTGTTCGCCTGGATCGTGGCGGGAAAGAAATCAGCTTTCGGCGGCGCGTACTTGTCGAGCGGCAGCACCCACCCCGCCGCCGCGAACTCAGGTGTCCAGACGACATCGAGCTGAAGAATGTCCGGATTTCCGACTCGCGCATTGAGCCACTGCACGTACAGCTGGTGCCGCTGATTGGCGTCGTCAGGCGTTCGCTGGAGCTCGACCCGCACTCCGGG
>JBDSRC010000058.1:0-3575 GCA_039929505.1 Gemmatimonadaceae bacterium | reverse complement strand
CGCTGTACCCTCGCCGTTGGGGCGCCCGCGGCCAGCGCGGGAAGGGCGATGGCGAGGGTCACGAGACTCATCCCCGCGATCGTGCCCAGGCCGAAGACGACAAGATAGAGCGCGGCGAACCTCGGATCGTCGATGAGCGGGACTATTAGGATCGCGGCGCCGGCCGAACCAGCCAGCCCGTGCACCACGCCGATCAGCACGGGCCGCGCGGGGGACACCGGCACCGGGCGCGCGTTGACGTTCATCAGGTTGAGCACACCGAGCAGAATCAGCATGACCGCGACCGTGAGCTCCATCGACAGACCAAGGCGCAAACTGAACGCGAGCTTGAAGACGATGATGGCTCCGCCCACGAGCAGAATAGTCAGCGAATGACCAAGTCCCCAGAGCGCGCCGATCCGCGCCGCCCTGGCAAGTGAGCGCTCGCTTGTGACGATCGTCGTCACGGCGATCACGTGATCGGGATCCGTCGCGTGCCGCATCCCCAATAGCAGGCTGGTGATGAAAGTGACAAGCAGCGTCAGGCGCGCATCTCCGCCGCCCGCACGGTATTCATCATGAGCATGGCGATCGTCATTGGTCCGACACCGCCCGGCACCGGAGTGATCTTCGACGCGACCTCGCGCACCGCGTCGAAATCCACGTCCCCCACCAGACGCGATCCACCGGTCGCGCCTGGGTCCGGAATGCGATTCATCCCGACGTCGATGACAACCGCTCCGGTCTTGACCATGTCAGCGCTGATCATCTGGGGCCGCCCCGCTGCGACAATGAGAATGTCAGCGGCGCGAGCGTGCGATTTGAGATCGACGGTGTGACGGTGGCAGACTGTGACGGTGCAGTTCGCCCTTTCGTTGTCCTGCATCATCAGCGCGGCCATCGGCTTGCCGACGATGTTACTGCGGCCGATGACGACGCAATTCTTTCCCGGAGTCTCGACTCCCGACTCCGCGAGCATCAGCTGGATGCCCAAGGGAGTGCAGGGTACGAATCCGTCCCGATCTCCGACGATCGCCTTTCCCATGTTGACCGGATGAAATCCGTCCACGTCCTTCGACGGATCCACATGCCTGATCACCGCCTCCGGATCGATCTGCCGCGGCAACGGCATCTGGATCAGGATTCCGTGAATGGAAGGGTCGAGGTTCATGTGGCCGATGCGGGCAAGCAAATCCGCCTGAGTCGTACCGGCGGGAAGGCAAACCGTGATGCTGTGCATCCCCGCCTCCTCGCACGCCTTGCCCTTGGACCGCACGTACACCGCGCTCGCGGGATCGTCGCCGACCAGAATCACCGCCAGCCCCGGCTTGACGCCCTTGACGGCAAGCTTCGACACGCGAGCCGCGACGGCTTCGCGAACCCGCTTCGCTATTCCCCGCCCGTCGATCAGATCAGCGGGCAAAGTCCACTGCTCTGGTTTCCCTGATCAGCACAACTTTGATCTGTCCGGGATATTGCAGCTCGGCCTCGATGCGGCGCGCGATTTCCTCGGTGAGCGTCGCCATACGCGGATCGTCGACTTCTTCCGGCGTCACGATCACGCGCACTTCGCGGCCGGCCTGGATCGCGAACACTTTCTCGATCCCCTTGTAGCTGGATGCGATCTTCTCCAGCCCCTCGAGCCGCTTGACATAGGTCTCGAAGGCTTCGCGTCTCGCGCCCGGGCGCGCTCCCGATATCGCATCGGCGGCCTGGACGAGCACGGAGACTTCCGTCTCATGCGGGACGTCGTCGTGGTGAGCGGCGATGCAGTTGACCACCAGCGGATTTTCACCGTAACGAGTGGCCATCTCGACCCCGAGCTGCACGTGAGTGCCTTCGTGCTCGTGGGTGAGAACCTTTCCGATGTCGTGGAGGAGCGCGCCGCGCTTGGCCATTGCGACATCGAGCCCCAGCTCCGCGGCCATGATGCCGGCGAGCCAGGCGACTTCCTTCGAGTGATTGAGGATGTTCTGGCCGTAGCTGGTGCGCCACCGCATGCGGCCTATCAGCTTCACCAGCTCGGGATGGAGGCCGTGGACGCCGCTCTCGTACGCGGCCGTTTCGCCGGTCTCGATGATCGAGGCATCGACCTCGAGGCGGGACTTGTTGACGACTTCCTCGATGCGACCAGGATGAATGCGCCCATCCGCAACCAGCTTCTCCAGCGAAAGGCGCGCGATCTCGCGGCGCACTGGGTCGAAGCACGACACGACGACAGTATCCGGGGTGTCGTCGATGATGACATCGACGCCAGTTGCCAGCTCGAACGCACGGATGTTTCGTCCTTCGCGTCCGATGATCCGGCCTTTCATTTCGTCATTGGGGAGCGCGACCGCTGACACCGTTGCCTCTACGCTCTGCTCGGCCGCGATCCTCTGGATTGCGAGCGCTACGATCTTCTTCGCCTCGCGCTCGGCGTTTCGCTTGGCGCTTTCCCTGATCTCTCGAATCCGGTTGGCGGCGTCGGCGTGCGCCTCCTCCTCCATGCGGTGAACGAGCTCGGCCTTGGCGTCCGCGGCTGAGATTCCGGCGAGCTGCTCGAGGCGGCGGCGCTCTTCGCGGAGAAGCTTCTCGAGCTCCTGCTCGCGCTGCACCACGGTCTGCTCGCGTCCGGCGAGGTCCTCGATGCGCCGGGTGCCTTCACGCTCCCGCTGCTCGAGAAGCTCGTATTTGCGCTCGAGGAGGTTGTCGCGGTCACTCACGCGGCGCTCCTCTTTCTCGACTTCCTCGCGGCGGCTCCTGACCTCGAGCTCCCACTCCTCGCGAAGCCGGATGAGCTCTTCTTTTCCGGTGAGTACGGCTGTCTTGCGGAGGCTCTGGGCTTCGCGCTCCGCTTCTGCGACAATCCGCTTGGCCGTGTCCTCGGCCGTCGAATGGGCCTGCTGCTGGCGGCTGAGCTCCGCGCGCGCCCCCAACCTTCTGCCGATCAAGTACAACACCGCGCTGGCAATTACGAACAGTACAATGCCGGCCGCGGATACCCACGCCGTGTTCGTCATTTGATCTATGTTGGGCCCGCGGCAAAGCCACAGGCGGCCCCTATCGCGCCGGAAAGTCGTCGCGTAGCTGAGGGTTAAGCTAATCCTTTACGCGGGGGGCCGGGAGGCGCTGGAGTTGTTGTTCGCATCCGGGGCTTCTTTTCGCGTTTTGAGTCGACTGTAGTTGCGTTATCGCATCCGTCGCCAGACGCGTGAAAAAGTTTTCCGTGGGCCGCTTGCACGCAACAACGGACAACGCAACGACGGTCAACTCAAAACGCAAGAAGCATCCTTCCCCGCCGCGTAAACCCTTAGTTCCCCGCTTCTGCTGCAGTTGGTGTTAATCCTTCCGCTTTGCCGGGGGCAACCAGGGCCGGATCTCCCCACTCAACCGCTTCATGTCCTCAACCAGGTCTCCGCCTCCCGCCCGAGCCTGGAACAGCTCGTCGGTGATGCTGAGCGCCGCGAGAATCGCACCCTTGTGGGTTTCGACGATGTTTCCGGCGCGCATCGTATCCCGAATCACCTTGTCGACGTGCTCCGCCACCGCGCGGGTGTGCTCGGGAGTCGCGTCGCTCCTGATCGAGTATTCGTCGCCGAGGATCTCGACCCGCA
>JBDSRC010000057.1:0-6326 GCA_039929505.1 Gemmatimonadaceae bacterium | reverse complement strand
TCGGAGTCGTGGCGGGAACAGTCGCGATCACGATGGCGGCGAGGCGAGTGATGATTCAGATCCCGCAGCGCACGATGGCGCGCGGTCGCCAGAGAGAGGCGGCCAAGAACTTCATTCCACTCCGCGTCAACGCGGCTGGTGTGATGCCGATCATCTTCGCGTCGTCGGTGATCGTTGTGCCGGGCGCAATCGCCCAGTTCAGCGGCAACGAAACGGCGCGGATAATGTCCGAGCAATTTCAGCCCGGCACCTGGCTGTACTACGTGCTGTCCGCGATTCTGATCATCTTCTTCACGTACTTCTATACTTCCATCATCTTCAATCCCGTGGACATCTCGGAGAACCTGAAGAAGCAGGGTGGGTTCATCCCCGGCGTCAAGCCGGGAGCGAAGACGGCCGAGTACATCGATCACGTGGTGTCACGGATCACGTTCCCGGGCGCGGTATTCCTGACCTTCATCGCGCTCTTGCCCGTATTCATCGCGGACATGATCGCGGTGCCGTTCAGCTTCGGCGGGACGTCGCTACTGATCGTAGTCGGTGTCGCGCTCGATACGATGGCCCAGGTGAATCAGCACCTGTTGCTCAGGAAATACGACGGGTTCATGAAGAAGGGCAGAGTGCGTTTCCGCGGACGGACCGCCGGCGGGAGCTCCTAGTCGGTCGGCGGATGATGCCCCCCGGCCTACAGAACCTACGATGATCATCGTTCTGCTCGGCCCGCCGGGCGCGGGAAAGGGAACCCAGGCTGACAAGTTGGCCACACGGCTCGGCCTTCCAAAGATCGCGACCGGTGACGTCCTGCGCGCCGCGCTCCGCGAGGGTACGCCAAAGGGGCGCGAGGCGAAGGCGTACATGGACAAGGGCGACCTGGTGCCGGACTCGGTCATCATCGGCATCCTGAGGGACGTGCTCAGCTCCCCCGGATCGAAGAAGGGCGCGATCCTCGACGGCGCCGTGCGCACCGTTCCGCAGGCCAGCGAGCTTGGCATCATGCTGGCCGAGCTTGGCCGGGGCGTCGACAAGGTACTGCTCTTCGACATCTCCGATCACAAGCTCACGGAGCGTCTGAGCGGCCGGACGGTGTGCGAGAAATGCCAGACGCCCTACATGGGCCTGAAGCCGGGCGCCAAGTGCGAGAAATGCGGAGCGACGGTGATCCTCAGAAAGGACGACGAGCCCGAGGCGATCAGAAACCGTCTCAAGGTCTATCGCGCCCAGACCGCGCCCGTCATCGAGTGGTATGGCGAGCACGGCATGAGAGTGCACAAGGTCGATGCCGACGGATCGGTCGACGAGGTCACCCGCCGGGCGGTCGAGGCCCTGGAGAAGAAATGATCCAGATCAAGTCCGAGCGCGAGATAGAGATAATGGCGCGCGGCGGCGAGATACTGGCGGCGAGCGTTCGCCTGCTCGAGGAAAGTGTGCGGCCCGGCATGACGACGCTCGAGCTCGATGGAATCGCGGATGAGTTCATCAGGAGCCATCCGGGGGCGGTCCCCGCGTTCAAGGGGCTTTACAACTTTCCCGCGAGCATCTGCACGTCGATCAACCACGAGATCGTGCACGGGATTCCCTCGAAGAAGCGCGTCATCAATGAGGGCGACATCCTCTCGATCGACATCGGAGTGAAGCTCGACGGATACTACACGGATTCGGCGACCACCGTGGCCGTGGGAAAAGTCGATGCCGCTTCCCGGAAGCTTCTCGAGGTCACCCGCGAAGCGCTGGCCGCAGGAATTGCGGCAGCCACTCCGGAAAATCACCTCGGCGACATCGGTGCCGCCGTGCAGCAAGTGGTCGAGTCAGCGGGGTTCAGCGTCGTAAAGGACCTTGTCGGCCACGGAATCGGCGTCGGCTTTCACGAGGACCCGCAGGTGCCGAACTACGGGAAGCCGAAGCGCGGAGTGCGGCTGACGCCGGGGCTCACCATCGCGATCGAGCCGATGGTGAATATCGGCAAGTCCGAGACGCGGACCATGCCTGACCGGTGGACCGTTGTGAGTATCGACGGAACGCGCTCGGCGCACTTCGAGCACACAGTTGCCGTGACGGAAAACGGCCCGCGTGTACTGACCGCGCTGACCCACAGCCCTTCGATCTCGAGCCGATAGCCTACGCGGTCAGGGCCCGCTCGACGACCGCTGTCGTTTTCCTGGCCAGCTCTCCCGCTTGCGCAACGAGGGCGGCCGCGTCTCGCTCCAGGCCCGCCCCTTTCGACTTGTCGTCCAGCGCCTGCACGTTGACGCGCACATTGTAGGCAGCGCCGCGACACCCCGCTTCGGCCAGGAGTGCGCCAACGCCGGCGTCGGTCACCGCGTTGCTATTCCCTTTCCCGGCGACCAGCAGCGCCAATGTCGCCACTTCAACACAGCAGCGCGCCGTCTCGAGTGGTACCTCCGCGGCTTCGAGCAAAGCGCTCGTGACCGCTTGCGCACGACGGGCCGCCGCGTCGGCGGGTTCCTTCGGCAGCTTGTAGGCCGCCGACACTTTCGAGTAGGCGTCGGCGTCCCGCTCAACCAGCGAAGCCAGTTTGTTGCCGAGCGATACTGCGTCGAGCGCGGCTTTCTTCATCTCGGCGTCCACCGCCGCGTACTTCTTTTTCCCGACTGTGAGTCCCGCGACCATTTGCGCCAGGGCGGCGGCCAGCGCGCCCGCGTGTGCTGCGACACTTCCTCCGCCAGGAACGGGATCGGCCGACGCGACGGCGCCGACGAACCCGGTGAGGCTCTGTCCGCCACTCACGGCTTCTCTCACCTGGGCGTCCAGAATCTGCCCCCGCGTGAACTGCCGGAGCTGGAGATGGTTGACCGCGGCGTCGATGAGAACTCGCTCCGGCACCAGGCCGACGATCTCGCTCCATGTGACCTGCGCGCCCTCGGCGTCCGCGCGCTGCTTGACGAAATCGAAGACGTTGTGGAGCGGAGTCTTGTCGGTGTCGACGAGATTCATGGAAACCTGCGCCTGACCATCGACATCAAGACCAAGGCCCTTCACATAGCGGAAACCGCCCGAAGATCCGCGAACGGCCCTGGCGATGCTCTTCGCGGCAGGAAGGTTGGAGGAAGGGCCGAGATAAATGTTGTACGCCACCAGGAATGGCCGGGCTCCGATCGCGATCGCTCCGCCGGTCGGGTGTATTCTGGCGGGACCAAAGTCCGGATTGCGCGCCGGGTTCCTGCCGATTTCTTCGCGGAGTCCCTCGAATTCGCCGCGCCTGACATCAGCAAGGTTCTCTCTGGACGGCTGCGTTGCGGCGCGCTCGTAGAGATAGACTGGAATCTCGAGCTCGCGCCCGACGCGCTCACCGAGCTCGCGGGCGAGGGCAATGCAGTCCTCCATGGTGGAGCCTTCGAGAGGAACGAATGGCACGACGTCGGTGGCGCCGATGCGCGGATGCTCCCCGCTGTGTGAGCAGAGGTCGATCCGCTCGGCGGCCGCCTTGATTCCGCGGAATGCGGCTTCCACCGCGCTATCGATGGGCGCGACGAACGTGATGACCGACCGGTTGTGCGAAGCATCGGAAGAGACATCGAGGACCGACACACCTTCCACCGAGGCGATCGCATCGCGAATGGCCGACACCACTTCGGGGCGGCGGCCTTCGGAGAAATTAGGGACGCATTCGACCAGCTTCATTGAGTTATCTCCGCCATGTCGGCGCGCCGGAGTGTCTGCAACAGCCATGCGTGCATCGCCGGGTTGCCGGCCACGTAAGCCCCGGCTCGGAGATCAGGAGCGTTTCCCTCGAGATCGGTCACGACTCCGCCGGCCTCCTGGACGAGCAGGATCCCCGCCGCGACATCCCACGGTGAGAGCGTCAACTCCCAGAATGCATCAAATCGGCTGCACGCCACGTTCGCCAGGTCGAGCGCCGCGGCGCCTGCCCGGCGAATTCCGGCAGTGCCGCTCGCTACCAAACTGAACTGACGGACGTAGCGTGGCAACAGGTCCACGATCCTGAAGGGGAACCCGGTTCCGATCAGCGCCCTCTGAGGATCGCGGAGGCTCGACACGGTGATGCGTTCGCCATCCTTCCACGCGCCGGTCCCTTTCCGCGCCGTGAATTCCTCGCCGCGGGCGACGTTCAGCACCACCCCCGCACTCAGAACACCATTCCGAGCCACCCCGATCGAGGTCGCGTACTCGGGATAGCCGTGGAGAAAATTCGTCGTGCCGTCGAGCGGATCCGCGATGAAAACCGTGCCGTCGAGAAGTGCCAGTGGCGACAGCTCCTCTCCAAGCACGGTGGCGCCCGGACAGCGTCGAGCGACTACTTCGGCGATTGCATGCTCGGCCGCAGTGTCGACCTCGCTGACGAAATCCGAGCGCCCTTTTGACTCCCAGACGAGGCGTGCGCGTCGAGATGTTGCATCGCGAATCACCATTGCGGCGGCTCGTGCCGCGTCGAGAGCGATGTCGAGCAGCTCAACATCGTCGCTATCAGTTACAGGATTTGCTTGCAACTCCTCTCTCTCGCTCCTTAATTTGGCGCAATGTCCCGCGTCTTCAGCGGCATTCAGCCTTCGGGCACGCTCCACATTGGTAATTATCTCGGAGCGGTCAAGAACTGGACTGAATTGCAGCACAGCCACGAGTCGTTCTTCTGCATCGTGGATTATCACGCCATCACGGTACCGTACGAGCCCGCCGACCTCCGGGCGCGCACGCGCGACATGGCGCTGTCGCTGCTCGCGGCTGGAATCGATCCCTCGTCGTGCACGCTGTTCGTGCAATCGATGGTGCCGGAACATACCGAGCTGGCGTGGATATTCAACACGCTGACGCCGCTGGGTGAGCTCGAGCGCCAGACGCAATTCAAGGAAAAGGCGAGCAAACAGGAGAGCGTCCCGGCCGGTCTGCTCAATTATCCCGTCCTGCAGGCGGCCGACATTCTCCTGTACCGGGCCGAGTTCGTTCCGGTCGGCGAAGACCAGCTGCAGCATCTCGAGCTCTCGCGCGAGCTCGCGCGAAAATGGAACTCTCGCTTCGACATCCGCTCGCCAGTGGAAAACGTCGTGGCTGCTCTGAGCGGCACGACACAGGGTTTTTTCCCGGAGCCGCAGGGCCTTCTCACCCCGGCCCGGCGCATCATGGGCCTGGATGGCCAAGCCAAGATGTCGAAATCGCTTGGGAACACGGTCGGCCTCCTCGAGGAGCCGGAGGAGATCTGGGCAAAGCTGCGCCCCGCGGTCACTGATCCAAAACGGCAGCGGCGCACCGATCCGGGAACTCCGGAGGTCTGCAATATCTATCACCTCCACAAGTCCTTCAGTCCGCCGGAGACGGTCGAGCACGTCGCGGCGCAATGCCGAACGGCCGGCTGGGGCTGCATCGACTGCAAGAAGGTGTTGCACGAATCAATGGAAGAAGAGCTGATTCCGATCCGGCGGCGCGCGGCTGAGATCGCGGCCGATCCCGCGAACGTCGCCGATACGCTCGCAACCGGCGCCCGGCGGGCGCAGACGGTCGCGCGGGAGACAATGAAAGAGGTGAAGGAAAAGATGGGGCTCGTTTAGCCCGGACGATGTCGACGGCGGCGATGAGCGCGCGAGCAACCGAGCTGGGATCGCGTCTTGCGCGCTCGCCGCGGTTCGCCGGAAGCGCTGAAGAGAGTGCGGCGCGGGATTTCTGCCAGCGGGAACTCGAAGGTTCGGGCTTCGCCTGCAGGGAGATCGGATTCGGGTACTCGGAATGGCCGGCGAGGTGGGGGCCACCGGTGGCGGCGGCACTGCAACTCGTCACCATTCTCGTCGTGGCCCGTACGTCCAGGAATGGGAACCCAGTCATGGCGCTCGCTTTCGCCACCGCCCTCCTCGTTGCCCTCTCATTCGTATCGCGCGATGCGCGGCGACGCTGGCCGCTCAGGTTTCCGTTCCTTCGAGCGTCGGGGGTCAATCTTGAGGCCTCGCGGGGCAAGCCGTCGGTCTGGCTTGTCGCGCACATTGACTCAAAATCGCAGACGATTCCAATGTTGTACCGCATTGCGAGCGTCGTGCTCCTGAACGTCCTGACCGTGGTCTCATTGGTAGCGGCGCTTGTTCAAGCGGGCGGATACGGAGGCGTGATGTCGTACTGGCTGCTACTGTCGCTTGCGGCAGGGCTGGCCGCTCTCCCCTCGCTCCTCTGCATGGTCCGGAACGATTCCGCGGGCGCGGTCGATAATGCCAGTGGCGTCGCCACGGTTCTCCTTGCGGCGAGCCGGATCCCGGGCGATCGGCCGCTGGGTGTGCTGATCACGAGCGCGGAGGAGCTCGGCCTCGCCGGAGCGCGCGCCTGGGCGCTTACGCTCGGTCCAGGCGCGAGGATTGTGAACTGCGATACCG